>DFIA01000055.1:0-254 GCA_002372015.1 Bacteroidales bacterium UBA3709
GAGCCTTTGCTACTACCTTCTTTACAGGCTTCTTGGCTACTATTTTTTTTGCAGGAGCCTTTGCTGCTACCTTCTTTACAGGCTTCTTGGCTACTACTTTTTTTGCAGGAGCCTTTGCTACCGCCTTCTTTACAGGCTTCTTGGCTACTACTTTTTTAACAGGAGCCTTTGCTATTGCCTTCTTTACAGGCTTCTTGGCTACTACCTTTTTTGCAGGAGCCTTTGCTATTGCCTTCTTTACAGGCTTCTTGGCT
>DFIA01000055.1:338-17236 GCA_002372015.1 Bacteroidales bacterium UBA3709
TCTTTACAGGCTTCTTGGCTGCTACTTTTTTAACAGGAGCCTTTGCTACTGCCTTTTTTGGAGTCGCTTTCTTTGGTGCCATAATCATATCTTTTTATTAATTATTATTTTATTATCTTTATTTTAAGCGAATTATCTTCCCACTCTGCTTCCGCCGCACCTTCCAACATCGGAGAAGATGCATCTGCTAACGATATCTGGTTTGCTAAGGTCTGAGCACAAACATAAGCGGAGAAATTATTTTCTCCCTCCAATGCTTCCACCACATCTTTCTTATTTTCAACAGTTACAGAAATTCGATCTGTAACCTCTAATCCAGATTCTTTTCTCAAATTCTGAATCCTATTAACAAGTTCTCTGGCTGTACCTTCTCTGCGTAATGTCTCAGAAATCTGAATATCCAGAGCCACAGTAAGCCCCCCTTCTGTAGCCACAAGCCAACCCGGCATATCTTCAGACGATATCTCATAATCTCCATTTTGAAGCACAACATCGCCGCTGGTAAGATGTATTGTGTACTCACAACTACGCTCAATCTCCGCTATATCCTTTTGGGTAAAGTTAGCAAAAGCAGATGATATTTCTTTCATCTGTTTTCCATATTTTTTCCCCAATATCTTGAACATAGGCTTTATCTTCTTTGTTATTAGGCCTTCTGTATCTGTTATGTATTCTATGTGCTTAACATTTACTTCACTAAGAATAATACTCTGTACCTTAACCAATTGCTCCTGAAGTTTTGGTTCTATTATAGGAATCATAAGTTTAGATAGCGGCTGACGAACCTTGATATTAACTTTCCTCCTAAGAGCCAACACCATAGAGGTTGCTTTCTGTGCCAGCGCCATTCTCTCCTCCAAATCTTTATTTATAAGACTCAGATTCTCTTGTGGCATAAGCACCGCATGAACAGTAGTTTCGCTATGGCGTCCAGACACTGCATTCAAATCCAAGAAAAGACGCTCCATATAAAATGGAGCAATAGGTGCTGCCAGTATGGCAACTGTTTCCAAACAAGAGTAAAGTGTCTGATATGCAGCCAATTTATCTGCATTCATAGTACCACCCCAGAATCTCTTACGGTTGAGCCTTACATACCAATTACTCAGATGGTCGCAGACAAATTCCTGCAGCATACGCCCTGCCGTTGTAACATCGTAATTATTATAGCAGTTTTTTACATCTTTTATAAGAGAATTCAAATACGAAATTATCCACTGATCTATTTCTGGGCGCTCATGTACAGGAACTTCTGCAGCACGGGCATCAAACTTATCTACATTGCCATAAAGAGCAAAAAACGAATATGTGTTGTAAAGGGTTCCAAAGAACTTACGCTTTACTTCATCTACTCCTAATTCGTCGAATTTAAGATTATCCCAAGGCTGGGCATTGGTAAGCATATACCACCTAAGAGCATCCGGACCATATTTGTTCAACTGCTCAAACGGATCTACGGCATTACCAAGCCTCTTGCTCATTTTTTCCCCTTTTTTATCTAACACCAACCCATTAGAAACCACTGTTTTAAAAGCAGGAGTATGAGAAACCATTGTATGTATCGCATGGAGTGTATAGAACCAACCACGTGTCTGATCTACTCCCTCTGCTATAAAGTCTGCCGTTTGACCAAACTCCGGCGTACCAACAGCTTTCAGCCACTCTTGAGCGTACGGCATGGCTCCCGAATCAAACCACACATCTATCAAATCACTTTCTCTATACATAGGCTTACCACTTGCACTAACAAGCACTATAGCATCTATATATGGTTTGTGAATATCTATACGATTGTAGTTTTCATTGCTATAATCGTTTGGTTCAAAGCCTTTATCTTTAAGTATATTGCTCTGCATCACACCGGCAGCTACAGCTTTTTCTATTTCGTTATAAAGCTCTGCTACACTACCTATGCACTTTTCTTCTTTCTTGTCTTCTGTTCTCCAAATAGGAAGAGGAGTACCCCAATATCTGCTTCTGGAAAGATTCCAATCCTGAAGGTTCTCTAACCATTTACCAAATCTGCCTGTTCCGGTATTTTCCGGCTTCCAGCATATTTGCTTATTAAGTTCTATCATTTCATCGCGCACAGCAGTTGTTTTTATAAACCAACTGTCTAACGGATAATAAAGCACCGGTTTATCTGTTCTCCAGCAATGTGGATACGAGTGCACATGCTTTTCTACTTTAAAAGCCTTGCCCTCTTGCTTCATCTGAACACAAATATCAACATCCAATGTCTGTGCATCGGCTGCCAAAGAAGAGTCGTAAGCGTTCTTTACATATCTCCCCGCAAACTTATGATACCCCTCTTTAACTCTCTCTCTAACAAATTCTTCGTCAAGATCTTCTACTCTAAAAAATCTTCCCGTCCTATCTACCATAGGTCTCCAGACTCCTTCTTTGTCTTTGAGTGTAAAAGGGGCTATATTATTCTGCTTGCCCACACGGTCGTCGTCGGCACCAAAAGTTGGCGCTATATGAACAATACCGGTACCCTCATCGGTAGAGACAAAATCGCCGCATATTACTCGCATTGTATTTTCTTCCGGTTCTATCCACGGCAAAAGCTGACAATACCTAACCCCCTCAAGCATAGCACCCTTAAAGCTATCTATCACCCTATAAGGCACAAGTTTATCGCCGAGGCTATAGTCTGTAAGAGGAATATCTGCTGCCTTTGGGTTAAAGTTACTTGCAAGCAGTTCTTTTGCAACAATATATACGGCAGGCTTTCCAGAATAAGGATTGAAAGAAGCTACTCTAACATATTCAATATTAGGGCCCACACAGAGAGCTACATTAGACGGAAGTGTCCACGGAGTTGTGGTCCACGCTATAAAGAAAAGTTCTCCCTCAGAGAGCGTATTTCCCTCGGCTGCTATGCCTTCTACGTTTACACCCTCAAACAAGAAAGCACTTCTGCCGTCTTTTCTCACCTGAAACTGTACGGTTGCAGTAGTATCTTTTACATCTCTGTAGCAACCGGGTTGATTAAGTTCGTGAGAACTAAGACCGGTTCCAGCGGCCGGAGAATAAGGTTGTATGGTATAACCCTTATACAACAAACCCTTATTGTACAAATCTTTAAGCAAGTACCACAGAGTTTCTATATACCGATTGTCGTATGTTATATATGGGTTCTCCATATCTACCCAATAACCTATCTGCTCCGTTAAAGCCTCCCATTCAGAGGTGTACTTCATAACCTCTCTCCTGCAAGCCTCATTATATTCTTCTACAGAAATTTTCTTCCCGATATCTTCTTTGGTAATGCCGAGTAATTTTTCTACACCTAATTCCACTGGAAGACCATGAGTATCCCAACCAGCCTTGCGGTTCACAAGAAAACCCATTTGAGTCTTATAACGGCAGTAAGCATCCTTAATACTTCTGGCCATAACATGATGTATTCCAGGCTTACCATTGGCAGAGGGCGGACCTTCAAAGAAAACAAACTTTGGAGCCCCCTCTCTTATCTTCATAATATTTTCAAAACATTTTTCGTGTTTCCACTTTTGAAGAACCTGCATTGCAAGTTCCACTGGATCGAATTTCTTGTACTCTGCAAAACCCATAGTAAATCTATACTGCTGTGTTGAGCCGCAAATTTAGTCGTTTTAATTTATCTGTGCAAACACTGTTTTCGAGCAATTTTTCAAATACGGCAACACAACAAAAAAGTGTTCTAAGAAGATTTAAAAACAACAATAGTATGAAGTATTGCACCTCAACAGAAAACAATTATTTTTGCAGAAACTAAACTTAATATCATGAATTCTATTGTAGATATTGTTGTAATCGGTATTCTTATAGCAGCTACCCTATGGGGGGCTTGGAAAGGTTTTATAATTCAATTGGTATCGCTATTAGGCTTGCTCGCAGGCATCTGGGCTGCATCTAAGTTAACTGTTACCGTAGCAGATTGGTGCCGCACATACCTACCAGACGATGCCTCCGATTCTATAGTTAGGGCCGTAATTTTTGTATTGATTCTCATACTGGTTATTTTTATTTGCAGTTGGATAGGGAAAATCATAGACAAGGCCGTAAAACTCACAATCCTAAGCGGCATCAACCGTATTTTGGGAGCAGTATTCTGCCTGCTGAAAGTTGGCATTATTCTCATAGCACTCGCCTCACTAACCGGTAGCGTTATAACTGTAGCAGATATAGAACCACCTGCCGTGCTCAAACAAAGTTCTGCTTATGAGTATTTGAATTCAGTGGCCGACAACATTCTGCCTTTTATAAAAAATATGTTTACAAACCTAAAAGGATAGTTTTAAGATAGGCTAAACAAGAGAGCCCTGCCAGCAAGCTGCGCCGGCAGGGCTTTCTCTTTTGTTTAACGCCTATCTTCCGCTTTATATGACACCCTTATTGTAAGTACAAGGAGTGAAGTTGCACTACGCCTACTGCGCTACCCAAAAGATTTGCACTTTAATACAATTCCAAAATTGCTGCAGATAAATTTTACGGAATGGCTTTGAAAACCTCTCCCTTAGGCTCATTTTTGCTGCAGATACAACAATGGCGATGAAAAAGTATTATAAACAATCTAAGCAAAAACACAACTTTGGGAGCGAACTTCTGACAAGTCCTCAATGGCTGGTAATGAACATGGGCAGAAAGTCTGCCGTAGTATTCTTTGGGGCACTAATTCTTGCAATTTGTTTGTGCTTAATAACTTTAAGGGTAGTGCTATCATAATTCCACTCAGAATATGGGAAAGGTTGTGCATATAAGACAAACTGATTCATACGATTGTGGGGCGGCTTGCCTTGCGGCAGTAGCGGCCTGGTGGGGAATAAACCTTCCTCTCAGTTCCATCAGGAGATACTGTGGCTGCTCAAAAGATGGCGTTACTATTAGAGGTTTAGCAGATGGGGCTGAAGCCATTGGCCTATCGGCTAAAGCACTTAAAGCAGATTTAAAGGCTCAGGATAATACAGCAGAAAAAATATCTAAACTATTTGCTCTAAAAGGAGCGAATGGGCCTGTAATAGCTCATATCATTAACGAAGAAGGTATGCTGCACTATGTTGTGATACATAAGATTTCTACAAGATATTTGAAAGTTATGGATCCTGCCAGAGATGGAATAAGGAGGGTGAATATTAGAGATTTTGCCGAGAGGTGGAGTGGATATATCATACTGATTTCTAAGGGAGATGGATATTGCAGAGTTGAGAAGAAAGAGGGAAGATGGGTTAGAATTCTAAGGCTGATGGCTCTATATCGCAAGGAAATTTGCTTTGCTCTGGCAGGCTCCATTGTTCTTTCTGCTGTAGGAATATGCAACTCCCTACTATTGCAGATGTTAATAGATAATGTTCTGCCTGCCTCAGATAAAAGCCTTTTGCTTGGCATAGGAGCCATAATTTTAACTTTTATACCATTATCTCTTCTAATTGGATATTTTAGAGATTTATACCTGATTCAAGCTGGGGTAAAAACAGACACAGCTCTCATAATAGGCTTTATGAAAAGAATAATGCGTATGGATGAGAGTTTTTTCAGAGACTACTCTAAGGGAGAATTAGAAAGCAGGCTTTCAGATACTTACAAAATAAGAGCCTTTATCACAGGGGGAATAGTGTCTGCCGTAGTCTGCATTTGCACCATTGTAGCCGTATCTGTTCTTATGTTCAGCTTCTATTCTTCCTTAGCCATAGTACTTTTAACTTGCCTGCCCGTTTACATGCTATTGTTTTTGATAGCAGATCGAATCAACCGCCGCCTCAGTCGCAAAGTAATGAGTGCCGCAGCTACTTTTGAAAACGATGTAATTGACTGTATAGAAGGGCAAAGTGCCATTAGGCAATTTGGAACAGACCCTTCTTTGCTAAATTTCAATACAAGCTTTACCCTACTTGCACACAATAGCTACAAGGCAGGTAAATTCTCCGCAATTGTAGGAGGAATAGGAAATGGTATTTCACAAGTCATAATGGCATGTATAATCATAATAGGAGGAGCGGGAGTATTAACAGGCAGGTTGTCTTTAGGGGAATTGGTATCGTTCTACACCCTAAGTGCCTTTTTTATTGCTCCAATGAATTCTCTTGTTCAAGTAGATTCGCTAATGAACGATGCTTTGGTGGCATCAGATAGAATCTACGATATTACCTCATCATACATTTCTGTTTACAACAGTAAACAAGTTTGCGATTTGGTAACAATTTCTTCTTCCGACACTTATATTTTAGAACTGCAACAAGTGCATTTCCGATATCGGGGAGGTATGAATCTGATAGAAAATTTGAGCCATAGCTTTTATCCCGGAACCATTACTGGTATATGTGGACCAAATGGATGCGGTAAAAGTACCCTTGCAGCCTTACTTACAAAAGATTATATTCCACATAAGGGGAAAATAACATACGGTGGCATTGACATCACTCTACTCGATTCTCGCTTCTGGAGGGGCGTTCTGTCTGTAGTTCCTCAAAGTTCTCACCTATTCAATGCCACCATCTTAGACAATATTACCATGTCTTTAGGCACCAAGGAGTTTTCCTTTATAGACAAAACTATAATAGACAAGGTTACTGAATGTTGCATTTTAGCTGGTATGCAAAATATGCTGCAACGATTGGAGCACGGAATTTTTACATCTGTAGGACAAGGCAAGGCTTTTCTCTCAGGTGGAGAAAGACAAATGATTCTGATTGCCCGCATGCTCTATGCAAATCCAAAAATTATTGTATTTGACGAAACTTCCGCAAACATGGATTCAAATTCTAAAGATACTCTAAAACAACTTATAAATACCTTAAAACACGATAACAAGTGCGTTATTATAATAACTCACGATAAGCAAATGTTAGATATATGCGATGATACTATAAAATTGACTGGCCGGTCATAAGGCGGAAACCGGCGCGCCTAACTGCCGGAGTACTTAACCAATACGAAGTAATATTATGAACGAAAACAAACTTATGATGGAGGGATTTGTTGAACTGAGAACAGAAGAATTCTCCATCTGTGGGGGGATAAAACCCGACACCATTAGAAAAATTGCTAAATGTATTGCAATTATTATGGAATTTCTGAGCTCCTACGGAGAAGACTTCATGAAGGGCTACAGAAAGGGGCTTGAGGGCCAGCCGCTTCTCAAATCGAGTTTAAGATAAATTTTGAGCGGTATGAAAGGTTTTGTTGAAATATCTATAAACGAGCAAATTGCCGTTTGTGGAGGAAAAGACGCAGAGGCTGCCAGATTTTTAGAACTACTGGGGTATGCCATTGGCTCAATAGTTAGAGCCATAAAAATCATGAGGCAAAACAAACAAAGAAAAGAGGCTCAGCCATCTCCTTCTATGCTGTTGATCTAAATCAGCATTTGCATGTACAAAGGGGAGGGTCTGCATATCTCAGATCTTCCCTTTTTCATTTCCTAAACGTAAATTAAAAACAGATTCTTATATTTGCACCGATGAAAAAAACGGCCTTTATATTTATATCTATACTGCTACTCTGTTATACAGAAGTTTTTGCACAAAGCAAAGCATGGACACTTAACCAGTGTATAGAGTATGCAAGAGAGAACAACCTACAAGTTAAGCTCGAAGAAATTTCTGTAGAGCAGGCTAAAAACAACTATACTCAGTCTAAATGGGATTTGGCTCCTTCTGTTAATGCCGGTGCCTCTCACAATATGAGCTGGGGCAGATCTGTGAACCTGCAAACCTTGGAAATTATCAGGAATAAAAGAAGTATGTCCACAAGTGGAAGTCTGAGTAGCTCTGCTGTTATATTCGGGGGCTTGTCTAAAGAATATACAATCAAGAGCAACCAAACTGCTCTCAAAATTTCTACACAGCAAGTAGAAAAAACAAAGAACGACATCACCATACAAATTACTCGTGCCTATCTCCAGCTTTTACTGGCTCGGGAAATAGAGCAGTCTGCCAAGCAGACCTGTTTAAGCACAGAGGAACAAGTAGAAAGAACGGCCAAACTGGTTGATGCCGGAAGTCAGGCCTACAGCACTTTGTTAGAGGTTAAGGCTCAGTTAGCCAACGAAAGATCTCAGCTTGCAGCCGCATCCTCAGATGTAAGAACAAATAAACTCACTTTGATTCAGTTATTGGATTTGTCTAAAGAACAGGAAGAAACATTTGATATTGTAGCCCCAGACAGTTCTGCTACAGAACACCTGTTTTTACAGGGAACTGTAGATGAAATTTATGAGCAGGCTTTGGAACTGCCACAGATTAAAATTGCAGAGTATAATTTAGAGAAAAGCAAGTATGATTACAAGGCCATGAGAGGTAGAATGATGCCTACCTTGTCTGTGCAGGCCGGCTATGGCTCATACTACACCGATTCTCAGAGTGGTGCATTTTTTTCTCAGTTCGACCACAACAAAAATCCGTCGGTTGGATTCTCGCTTAATATCCCGATATTTAATGGTTTGTCTGCAAGGTTTGCCACAAAAAATGCCAAACTGCTCAGACAAAGCTATTCCATTACATTGCAGCTACAAAAACAGTCTCTTTACAAAGAAATACAAATGGCTTATACTGAAGCTATTACTGCATTAGAAAGAATGAGGGCTGCACAAGAGAATATGAGAAGCATTCAAGAATCTTTTACCTACACCGAAAACAAATTCAATGTAGGAATGATGAATGCAACAGATTATAATATAGCAAAAACAAATCTGTTTAGAGCAGTATCTGCATATTATCAAGCTAAATATCAGTATCTTTTCGATCTGAAGATTCTGGATTTTTACAAAGGAAAGGTTATCAACTTATAAACAAAGACACATGGCAAAGAAAAAAGGCAGAATATGGTGGATTATTATTGCAGCTTTAGTTATCATTCTCATGATAGCTGCAAAAACATGCAATAAAGACAAGATCCCTTTTGTAGAAACCTCCAAGGTGGAAAGAACTACCATTATAGAAACCATTCCGGCTAACGGCAAGGTTCAGCCTGTTACAGAAGTAAAAATAAGTCCGGATGTATCTGGAGAAATTGTAGAACTTCATGTAAAAGAAGGAGATATGGTAAAAAAAGGAGATCTGATTATAAAAATAAAACAGGATACCTATCTCTCTGCCGTTGAACAAGCCATGGCCGCCCTCAATGCTGCAAGAGCTTCCTATAAGCAACAGCAAGCACAGACTTTAAGAAGCAAACAGAATTTTGACAGATATTCTAAACTCTACGAACTGAAAACCGTTTCAAAGGCTGAGTTTGAAACAGCGAGTGCCGAGTGGGATGTAGCACAACAGCAATTAGACGGAGCTAAATTCAATATCAGCAGTGCAGAAGCAAGAGTTAAGGAAGCCAGGGAAAACCTAATGAAAACCACCATCTACTCACCTATGGACGGTATTATTTCCAAGCTCTCTGTAGAGTTGGGAGAAAGGGTTGTAGGTACATCGCAAATGGCTGGTACAGAAATGTTCAGGGTAGCTAACTTTGACCAGATGGAAGTTTTGGTAGATGTGAACGAAAACGATATCATACGCCTTAACCCGGCAGACAGCGCCATCATAACCGTTGATGCCTACTCAGGAACCCAGTTCTATGGAGTAGTAACAGAGGTAGCCAACTCTTCAAAAAATTCCGCAACTTCTATGGATCAGGCAACAACATTTGAGGTAAAAGTGCGTATCTCGCCTGAGAGCTATATAGATCTCATGGAAGGTGGCAATTCACCGTTCCGCCCCGGTATGAGTGCTTCTGTACAGATTCAAGCCAGCAAAGTTGAGGATGTGGCGGCCTTGCCTATTTCGGCCATTACCACAAGAAGCGATTTATTCAAGGATTCAGATAGCAAAACAGCTGTTTTTGTGTACGATGATAAAACTCAGACCGTACATCCGGTAAAGGTAAAAACAGGGCTGCAAAACATGACAAAGATTCAGATAACAGAAGGGCTTACAGACTCTTCCATTGTAGTCATAGGACCTTTTTCTGCAATAAGCAAAACTCTTAGAGACGGTACAAAGGTTAAGACATCTGCAGTCTCTGACAATAATTAATATGGAGTTACTGCTCGCTATAGAGTCTGCTACAGACAATTGTTCTGTTTCTCTCTGCAACGGGAACGAACTCATAGGCTCTGTTGTTTGCACTCAAAAACGAATGCACGACACTAAACTTGCAGAACTAACAGACAACCTACTCAAAAAGCATCAAATCAAAGTATCTGACTTAAAAGCCGTAGCTGTGAGCGAAGGCCCTGGCAGTTATATGGGTCTGAGAATCGGGGTGGCATTGGCCAAGGGATTGGCTTACGGAGCAAATATTAAATTAATAGGAATCAGTACTTTGGAAGTTCTCGCCAACAATGCATTCAATCTTATGGGTTCTGAGTTCAACCATATAGTGCCCATGATAGATGCCGGCCGTATGGAGGTTTACACTAACATATTTGATGGCAGGTGCAACAAACTTTCCGATACTCAGGCTATGATACTCAATTCTGATAGTTTCAACGATATAAGGCAGGGAAGAGTTCTATTTGCCGGAAGTGGCGCACCTAAGTTTATCGAACTTATAAAAAACACAATAGGAGAACTTCCTTCCAACATTAAATTCGTGGACATACCGCCATCTTCTGAAGGGCTTATAAGGCCCGCCATCAAAGCTTTAAGAGAAAAAAGGTTTGCAGATATCGCCTATTTTCAGCCTTTTTATCTAAAAGAATTTATTCCAGGCAAACAGAAGAAACTGCTTTAGCCAAGCCTTTCTGATCAAACACATCCTTTCCTACAATTGCACCCTCTTTGTCGAATATAAATAAAGTAGGAAGTTGGGATACGTTATACATAGTAAGGCTCGTAGATGCCGCTCCCCTGCCATCGCACACATTAATCCAAGGTAAACGGTTAACTATGGAATGCCAATAGGCCTTATCTGTGGTTATACAAACAGAATATATTTCAAAACCTTTTAGCTTATAAATACTATACAGCTTTTCCAGTTCTGCACCAAACATTTTCTGGGCATTGTCTGTAGGATCCCAAAACAATAATATAAATGGCCGGCCTGCAAGCTGCGAAAGCTTCTGTGGCTTGGCATTAATATCGGGCAGTTCCAGTTCCGGAAAAAGTGTCTGAGGTACTGCTTTTATTTTATTGGCAAGTTCCATTTCGTTAAAGAAATTAACTACCTCATTATCCAGCGATTTAACATACGGCGACTCCGGATACTGAACCCTGAGAGAATCTGCCAGTTGCTTGTAATAAATTCCATCTGTCAACTCAGAAAACAAAGGGAAGTTTTCGTTCAGTTGATGATATAAATTACGCAAGTTTGTAAAGGAATAAGGATAGGTTACCAAATGTTTAATAGCCTGCTGTTTTTGCGCTACGTACAATTTTCCGAGTTCATATCTCAGCCTTTTTACAGACTCCTGATCGCCTATCTGATTACAAGTAAGTATCTGAACAGAAAGAGAGTCAAACGATTTCTGCTTCTTGTTTATTTCTGAATTAACTTCTTGCAACAACTCAGATTCTGCACTTCCTGATAGTTTAAGCAGATGCCCGTTTGTATCTACTTCTAACTTTACCCTATCGCCCGGAGAAAGTAAAAGAGAGGCTATCTGCACACCATTGTAAGACAAGTAATAAAAATTCGGAGACTTATAAGGAAGCTCTATCTTTGTATAAGCTGTAGCCGAAGCATCGGTTCTTAAAGTATCTACAACCTCTATATTATTGATATTCAAGAAACTTAGAACAACATCCTTCTCAGGTGCCCCATCGAGCGTTACCTTTAGGGTTGTTTTATTTGTGCCACATGCCATAACAAGCCAGACGGCAGATAGGTAAACAAGAGCTCTTTTCATAAAATTTAGTACTTTAGTTCGTTCCTTATCTTCTGGGCTATTTCGTTCATCTGTTCCTCCGATGGGTGTAATTTTTTAGAGGCGGTAAAATCCAAATCTCCCTCTCTATTCATAGGCACAAGGTGTATATGGGCATGTGCTACCTCCAATCCTATTACGGCAACTCCTATTTTTTTGCATGGTATGGCACGCTTTTGCGCCTGGGCTACTTTCTTGGCAAACTTCCATAACCCTGCATAGTACTCATCTTCATAATCGAAGATATAATCCATTTCATCCTTAGGTACCACTAAAGTATGACCGAGCTGAACAGGAGATATATCCAAAAATGCAAAATAATGTTCGTCTTCGGCTATCTTGTAACAAGGTATTTCTCCCGCTATGATTTTAGAAAATATGGATGCCATAATTTTATTTCTCTGAGTGTTATAAAACGTTATAATTTACAGTGATATATCCAGAATCTCAAATTGTATGAGCCCTGCCGGAGCGTTTACATCCACTACCTCTCCCTTCTTTCTGCCAAACAAAGCCTTGCCTATAGGGGTAGAGGCCGCCAATTTACCCTCCGCTAAATTAGCCTCGCTCTCGCCCACCAAGGTAAACACCATTTTAGCACCTGTTTTGAGATTCTTTACGGTAACCTTATTCAGCATGCCTACCTGCTCCGTACTGATATTCGATTCGTCTATGATTTTTGCGTTAGCTATCAAATCCTGAAGCTTGGATATTTTAAGTTCGAGAAGTCCTTGAGCCTCTCTGGCAGCATCGTACTCAGCATTCTCCGAGAGGTCGCCCTTGTCTCTGGCCTCTGCTATTGCCTTGGAAATAGCAGGCCTTTGCACAGAAATCATATTGTTTAGTTCTTCTCTCAACTTTTCCAAACCCTCTGCTGTGAGGTATTGTCCCTTTGCCATAATAATAAAAAATTAGGAAGAACCCACCAAGGGGGATTCTTCGCGTTCACAATGCAAAGCTACAAAAAAAATTTGAGAGAGTTTTCTTTGTCTTTCAGAAGTTGTTGCTTCAGTTCTTCCAAACTAGAGAACTTGCGTTCCTCCCGTATTCTGCCTCGGAAAGAAACAGTTAAATCTAAGCCGTAGATATCTTCTTCAAAATCAAGAATATGCGTTTCTATAGACACACTCCCGGCAGAACTCACTGTTGGCCTAACCCCTACATTGCATATTCCTTTGTAGCTCGTACCCCTGAAAACAGCATCAACAGCATATACTCCATTGCCGGGCACAAGTTTAAGAGGATCGTATAAACTCAGGTTCGCAGTAGGAAAGCCTATTGTTCTGCCCAAACGATTTCCTTGCACAACTGCCCCTGTAAGAGCATATTGCCTACCCAGTAATAAAGCGGCTCCTTCTACATCGCCAGCAGTAAGGGAGTTTCTCACTTTAGTAGAGCTTACCACCATGCCATTTGTTATAAATTCATCCTCCCTATATACCTGCAACCCGCATTTTCGGCAAATTTCAATCATTTCGTCTTGGCTCTGATTAGGATTATGCCCTATTTTGTGGTCGTACCCTACAACCAGAGTATCTATATTGCATTGGCCTATAAGATAGCGCTCTATAAATTCTTCGGTTGAAAGAAGGCTAAATTCTTTAGTAAAATCTAATACAGTAATATTCTCTATGCCAAGGGAGGTAAAGAGTTGTTGCTTTTCGTTCAGCGATGTAAGTAAACGAAGGTTGTAGGCCTCCTGCTGCAGTACACTACGAGGGTGGGGCCAAAAGGTTACTATACAAGTAGAACGGCCTGTCTGCCGGGCAAGAGAGCAAACTCTGGATATCACTTTCTGATGCCCAAGATGTACACCATCAAAAAAACCGGTTGCGGCTACACACTTCATTCCTCTGAGTTCTCTGATAACAGGTTGGAAAATTTCTCTTTATAGCCTCTGAGCTGTTGCTTGCAGAAAGCTATAAGCGCCATAGCCCTTTTAATATCGCTTTCTATTCTGTCTAACGGAGCATCTTTTTCTTCCACCCGCTCTACTAAACTCTCTAACTCCTTAATAGCCTGCTCATACGTTAATTCTTCTTTCAATTCTGCCATATTGTATCTATGATTTCTATTAGTCTTTGGTAACTTTTACATCGCCGGCAGTGAGGCTTACTTTGCCATCTTGCATCACGATAGTAAGCTTGCTGCCTTCTTTTATAGAAGATATATCCGAAACCTTGTTGCCTTCTATCAGAATTATTCCATAGCCTTTATCTAAAATTCGCCTCGGATGCGCCTCTTCCATTTTGGTCTGCAGCTTTTCTAAAAAATGTTGCCGCATTATTAGCTGATTGGAAACTGCATTTTCCAATCTGAATCTCAAACCTGTAAGATGCTGGTTACGAGTTTCTGTAAAACGTCCTAACGCCGAAGAAATTCTAAGCAACGCTCTATGCAGAAAATCATCTGCCTCTGTAAAAACATCAACTACGGCATCGGATAATCTGGCTATGATATCTGATAAATTTTGAAAAGCCTCAGCAAATTTTCCGATTAAAAAATCGGCAGCTCCGGTTGGGGTTTTTACTCTTATGCAGGCTACCTCATCGCAGATATGATTATCTCTTTCATGGCCAACTCCGCTAATAACCGGCAGATAGCAAAGTGCTACACTACTGGCTACTAAATAGTCGTTAAAGCAAACCAAATCGAGATTACTGCCACCTCCTCTTATAAGCACAGCAACATCAAATTCGCAGGAGCGTGCATTTACCATCTCAAATGCAGAAGCTATGCTCTGAGGAGCGTCTGTTCCCTGCATAACCGCCTCAAACAATTCTACCTCAAATTGTATCCCAGATTCATTCAAATGTTTTATAAAATCGCCATAGCCGGCGGCACCATCTGCGCTTATAACAGCTATCCTGTACGGCAATAGCGGCACAGATAATTCTTTATTCTTATCTATCAGCCCTTCTTGAGTTAGCCTTTTGAGAGTAGCCTGCTTATTGGCTTCCATATCTCCGAGGGTGTACGAAGGATTTATATCCAATACATTCAAAGACAAACCATAAAGAGAAGAAAACTGAAGCTGCACATATAACATAACTTTAATGCCTGCCTGCAACACATCGCCGGTACCTTCTCTAAAAATGTTATTCAATATGGTAGCCTTTCTCGACCATATAGTGCCCCTGGCCTTTGCTAATGTAGTTCCCTGCGCCGAACTTTCCACCATTTCTAAATAGCAATGCCCTCTGTTCCAAGAAACATTGGCCAGTTCACAAACTACCCAAGACGGAAAACCATCCGCCTGCTCTACCATTTCTTGGAATTGGCCCAGATAGGCCGACAAAGACATATACCCCTCTTGCACTTCGGTTAGCATTGAAGAAGATTTTTTGTTTATGGAGCGCAAGGTACGAATAAAATTCTCTTTATTTTTCTTATTTTTGTGGGCAGGCAAAAATGGCTATGAATATCAGAAAAGCGGCATTTGCCGGAAGCAGTACAACTCTCAAAGGAAGATCGGGCAAGAGATTGCCCGAGATTGCCTTTATAGGACGGTCTAATGTAGGAAAATCGTCTCTGATTAATATGCTGTGCTCTGAAGCAGAAAAAATAACCAAAGGCAAAGAACTTGCACGCACGAGTGCTTCTCCGGGTAAAACTATAGCTATCAATCATTTCCTGATAAATAACTCATGGTATCTTGTAGATCTTCCAGGATACGGCTATGCAAAACTCCCCGGCTCTTTAAAACAAGAACTCGCCAGAATGAATAACGAGTATATTGGAGAGTCTAAAGAGCTTGCCACGCTATTTGTGCTCTTAGACAGCCGGCATAACCTGCAGCAAATAGACAGAGATTTTATAACAGCCCTCGGAGAAGAGGGTATTCCGTTTTCAATAATTCTCACCAAAGCAGACAAGCTAAGAAAAAACGATTTGAAAAAAAACATAGAAAGCATTAAGAACAGTTTGTACGAGTTTTGGGAAGAGTTGCCTCCTATATTTGTAAGTTCTTCTAAAGACAAAATCGGCAAAGACGAAATAATAGCTCATATCGGCCATGTGCTGGAGCTGCTGAAAAATACAGAAACACCCTAATTAACCCTATAATTTGAATATATCTAACAAGAATATGGTACATCCTATCAAGATTTTTTCAACCAGAAACTCCAGATATCTGGCAGAGCGCATAGCCAAGTCGCTTAACTTGGAACTTGGTAAATCAGATGTTACCGTCTTTAGCGACGGAGAGTTTCAACCTATTTATTTAGAGAGCGTAAGAGGTGCTTCTGTGTTTATTGTATGCTCTACATTCCCTCCTATGGAGAACCTCATGGAACTGCTTCTTATGATTGATGCGGCAAAAAGAGCTTCTGCATACAAGGTAGTAGCCGTTATGCCGTATTTTGGTTGGGCAAGACAAGACCGTAAAGACCGCCCAAGGGTTTCCATCGGAGCTAAGTTGGTTGCCAATCTTTTGGATGCAGCCGGCTGCGACCGTATAATGACAGCAGATTTGCACGCAGACCAGATTCAGGGATTTTTCGATTTCCCTGTAGATCATATCTACGCGAGCTCCATATTCTTACCGTATTTAAGATCGCTCAAATTAGAAAACCTTTCTATTGCAGCACCCGACATGGGAAGCGCAAAGAGAGTTAATGCCTACTCCAGAATAATAGGTTGCCCTATGATAATTTGCCACAAAAGCAGAGAAAGAGCCAATGTTGTAGGGTCTATGACGGCTATCGGCGATGTTGAAGGGCGTAATATTGTAATAGTTGACGATATGGTAGATACTGCCGGCACCCTGTGCAAAGCTGCAAAAATGCTGATAGATAAGGGAGCCACAAGCGTAAGGGCTGTGGCCACTCACCCTGTTCTTTCCGGAGCCGCCTACGAACACATTGCATCTTCTCCGCTTACAGAGTTAGTGGTAACAGACACTATTCCATTAAGAGCGCCGCAAGGAACAGACATCAGCAAGATAAAAGTGATTTCTGTGGCAGAACTGTTTGGAGATGTTTTAGATAAGGTTTACAGAGATAAGTCGTTTGGCGATTCTCTAATGTATTAGAATTTGAAAATATGCTTATTCACA
>DFIA01000002.1 GCA_002372015.1 Bacteroidales bacterium UBA3709
CCACGAACATCGTGGATGAGAATATTAAGCGGATTGGAAAATATAGCAAGGACACAGTAAGAAGAATCTTGTAATACCAATGAAACGAATATACGAATACAAAGATTTGCAGCCTATTTTAGACAGCTTACTGCAAGATAAAGAGTCGAGCGACTTGGAGTTTAAGGCAGCTAAAGGGGGATTCCCTCATTCGTTTTGGGAGACGTATTCCTCGTTTGCCAATACGGATGGTGGGGCTATCATCTTTGGCATCAAAGAAAAGGATGACCAGTTTTTCCTTGACGGATTGACAGAAGAGCAAGCAAGGAAGTATGAAAAGGACTTTTTCAACAGGATGCACAGCAAGGAAAGTGTAAATATTCCTTTGCTGAAAGAGAATGATGTGCAGACGATTAAATTCCATGGTGCGTACTTCCTGTTCTTCTATATTCCGAGAGTTGACAGGAATCTGAGACCTGTGTATTGCGGACTAGATCCATATACGGGCACTTATCGCCGTGACTTTGACGGTGATTATCATTGTTCGCGAGAAGAAGTGAACAGTATGTTTGCAGATGCAAATCTGGCAAGTCCTATAGATGGAAGAATTCTGAAAAACTTCAGTAAAGAAGATTTGGATGCGGATTCTATCAAACAGTATCGTCGCAAGTTTGAGCAATGGAATCCAGATCATGTATGGAACGCATTGCCAGAAGATAAGTTCCTGGAGAAACTTAACGTATTTAGGAAAGACAGAAAGTCGGGCGAATATGGTTTAACGTATGCAGGACTATTGATGTTTGGAACCTATAGTGCCATTATGGATGAGAACCCGAACTTTTTCCCAGACTATCAGGAAATACAAGACCCGAAAGACAGATGGGTGAACCGTATTTGCCCTGATGGTAACTGGGAATCTAACCTGTTTCAGTTCTATAGCCGAGTATTGCCTATCCTTCAGAACTTTCTACCGAAGCCATTCCAATTAGAAGGCAATCAACGGAGAACAGAAACACCAGCCCATGTAGCAGTCAGAGAGGCATTGACTAATGCGCTGGTACATGCCGATTATACTGAGAATGCTTCGTTGAACATCTACAAATACCCGAACAGGATCGTCTTATCTAATCCTGGCATCATGCTGATCTCGATTAAACAATACTACCAAGGTGGGGAAAGTATCTGTAGAAATAAGTATCTGCAGACGATGTTCACATTCCTTGGTTCTGCTGAGAAGGCAGGAAGCGGTGTGGATAAAATTATCTGTGGTTGGGAAGATCTGAATTGGAAACGCCCCTATCTGATAGAAATGAAGAGACCAAATAAGGTTGTACTAACTCTGTCGATGGAGTCTCTTTTGGATGAATCGGTCAAAGAGAGACTATCAAAACTTTATGGTGATAAAATCATCGACATTCCGCAAGAGCAACGTTTGACATTGGCATTGGCATATTCTGAAGAAGAAATAACTAATGAACGACTACAATATGCCTTGAATATGCATAAGGCAGATATCACGAAGATGTTAGGTCAAATGTGTACAGCACATTTACTTGAATCTTCTGGTCATGGAAGAGGAACGAAGTATCACATTTATGGACTTAATGTGAGATCTCAAGACGCAAATATGGGACTTCATATGGGACTTAATATGGGACTTCAAGACGCAAATATGGGACTTCAAGACGCAAATATAGGACTTCAAGACGCAAATATGGGACTTCATACAATAGGACTACAAAAGAAAAAATATTCAAAAGAAGAAATGAGGCGTCTTATTATTGACTATTGCAACGAATGGAGAACCGCAGAAGAAATAACTACTATTGTTGGAAGAAAATTCAGATATGTTCGAGATATCATTTTGCCGCAATTATCCGATGTCTTAGAAAAGATGTATGATATTCCTCATCACCCTCGACAGAAATATAGAGCAAAACAAAAGGAGGGCGAGTTTTAAATTCTAAGGTACAACAATATCAGATGGATGATGCGGTGGAGCAAACGGTTAATATCTTTGCCGGACAACCATCGAAGGCCGCTACATTGTACAAACCAATACCTCTTTTAAGGAAGGTTCATAATTACCATCTTTCAGTTATATTTGCACAAACAGCAGTAGAAAACTGCACAAACAGCAGTAGAAAACTGCACAAACAGCGTAGAAAGAAACAGACACTTGCAGTAAAGATAAACTTAAACAATGATAAAACTCCGTTTTCTTTTAATATTGATTGCTCTAACAAGCCTAATGGCAGACAGCCTTGCGCAGCAGGTTATAAACCCCGGTAAACTGCCAACAGTAAGGTCTTTTGAAGATTTCAGTCTTTTTAACAATACTACAGATACCGTTACCATTTCTTTCATAGGAGATGTAATGCAGCACGGGGCGCAGATATCCGCAGCTCTTGAAAAGGGAGGCGGAAAACATTACGATTACACCAATGCCTTTTGCTTTATGGAGCCTTACTTCAAAAAGGCAGACTATATGGTGGCAAACATGGAATTTACCGTTGGAACAAAACCTTATACAGGCTATCCTTGTTTTTCGGCTCCGCCAGAAATAGCAGCCTACGCAAAGAAAAGTGGCATAGACCTTTTCCTGATGGCAAATAACCATATTTGCGATAAGGGAGCCGGTGGATTATCTAAAACCATTGAAAGATACAATAAACTCCAAATATCTGCAATTGGAGCCTACCGCAATAAGGCAGAAGCAGATACCGTCTCTGTTATAATGCTGAATATAAAAGGAATGAAGTTTGCCCTGCTGAATTATA
Source organism: Bacteroidales bacterium UBA3709 (assembly GCA_002372015.1). Taxonomy (GTDB): domain Bacteria; phylum Bacteroidota; class Bacteroidia; order Bacteroidales; family UBA932; genus Egerieousia. Next base: position 2,760 of record DFIA01000002.1, read on the forward strand.
CATACGGTACCAACGGAATACCTGTTCCAGAACCATATTATGTGAATCTGCAAGACAGTACAGAAATCAAAAGAAACATTCGCCGAGCTAAAGAACTGGGTGCCGAGATAATAATAGCCCTTCCACACTGGGGCGATGAATATGTGCTCTCGCCTAATTCAGAGCAGAAAAGATATGCTGCGCTTATGTTCAGAGAAGGAGTAAATGCCATTATCGGCGGACATCCACATGTACCGGAAGAAGGTTACATATACATTAAAAAGCATAAAGCCCCTATTGTAAGAGACAGCATAGAGCGTATTGTTTTCTATTCCATGGGGAATTATATTTCTAATATGACAAAAAGTGGCTGGACCTCTACAGGTATGCTAATAACCCTTTCATTTACAAGAGATAGAGTTAGCAGAAAAGTAAAGATGCTAATGCCGCATTGGAAGTACACCTGGTGCTTTAGAAAGGGGCAGTACACAACAGACTACAGCGTAGTGCCCATAGAAGATTTTTTACAGAGCGAAGAGTTTAAGGCTGGCGGCAAAACACCTCTGCAACAGCAAAGTTTTAAACATATTGCAGATTTTTGGCCGCAAATTGTAAAGAGAGATTTGATAAAAACCGTATATACAAACTAAATCTGTTTTTTTGTACAACATACAAACAATATATGCCAGAGAAAAAAATACAACTACAAAACATAGATCCTATAGATATCTATGGTATCAACGATAGAATCATCAACCACCTTTGTTCGTACTTTTCTGATCTTAAAGTAACTCCCCGAGACAACATCATAAAGCTAAAGGGCAGCTATAAAGATATAGACACCTTTCAGAATGCTATAAATGCGCTATCCAAAATAAGGATGAAGAAGCGCCATCTGAACACAGACGATGTTGATAGTATTTTTCTTTCTCAACCCAATAAGAAAAACGGAGAAAACACTTACTCTGTAACTCACGATAATGAGGAAGATATGATTGTTATGGGGCAGAACGGCAAGATTGTTTCGGCCAGAACAAAACACCAGAAGCAACTTGTAAAAGATTATGCCACTCACGATCTGATTTTTGCATTGGGGCCTGCCGGCACGGGTAAGACATATACTGCCATTGCTTTGGCGGTAAGAGCTTTACAAAACAAAGAAGTTAGAAGGCTGATTCTTACCAGACCGGCAGTAGAAGCTGGTGAAAGGCTCGGTTTTTTGCCCGGTGATCTGAAAGAAAAACTCGATCCATACCTTCAGCCTCTATACGATGCACTTGGCGACATGATTGCCCCACAGAAACTTAAATCTCTTATGGAAGAAGGTGTTATTCAAATAGCCCCTCTTGCTTATATGAGAGGCAGAACACTTGAGAATGCCTTTGTTATCTTAGACGAAGCTCAGAATACTTCGCTCGGGCAACTCAAAATGTTCCTGACACGTATGGGCAATAACTCTAAGTTTATAGTTACCGGCGATATTACGCAGATAGACTTGCCTAACAAAGAAGATTCCGGCCTTGAGAAAGGTATAAAGATGCTTGGCAGAATTAAGGGAATTGCTGTAATTAACTTTGGCACAGAAGATATAGTGCGCCATCCTCTGGTCAGTAAAATTGTATCTGCCTTCGACAAGGAATAACAAGGAGCTGCCTATTACTCTGCTAAACAATTACTCCTGATAGCTTACATCCGGTATAGTTGCCGTTTTTAAGTGTATGTGCTCCATTAACAAATACATGCTCTATACCTGTTGAGAACTGATGTGGTTGTCCGTAGGTTGCAACATCTGCAATAGTATTATAATCAAACACTAACACATCTGCCCAATAGTCTTTTTTGAGCATTCCTCTGTTTTTTAGTTTTAGCTGATGCGCTGGAAGGCTCGTACACTTTGAAATGGCTGTTTGCAGATTGCAAAACTTCTGATCTCGTACATACCGGCCTATGTAATTAGTAAAAGCACCGTAAGAACGAGGATGCGGAGCCTCTTTACCCAGTCTGCCAGAAGGAGAATAAACACTACCATCTGTAATCACCATTGCAAGAGGGTCGTTGAGAAGGGTTCTCAGATTATCTTCCTTCATAGCAAAACCCGCCATATTAACATTCAGTTTTTCGCTCTGCAGAAGATACTTGATAGTTTCCCACTCGTCTTTTCCCGATAATTTACAGCACTCGTTAAGATATTTGCCGGTATATTTCTGATTGCCTTCTGCAAAGCAAGCCGCTATAAGTATACACTCAGGGCCTCCAAGCCTCTCTACCCTCGAAAGTGCATATTCTCTGATAACTCTTTCCGTTGCCGGATTTTGCAGTCTGGCTAAAACTTCGCTTGAAGTGCCATTCCTGTGTGTAAGCGGTATAAAACAATCTAAGCCGGTAGCAAAGGCTGTATATGGATAGCGGTCGAAATGTATGTCTATTCCGCTCTTTTCTGCATCATGAATAAGTTTGAGCATATTCGGCACCTTATGCCAGTTATTCTTGTTCTGAGCCTTGAGATGAGATATTTGCAAACGGGCCCCGGATATTCTTGCCAATGCTATTGCCTCAGCAATAGCCTCTTCTACCCTATCGTCTTCGTTCCTCATGTGAATGGCAAACAAGGCATCGTGCTTTGCAACAACTCGTAGCAGAGCTATAAATTCTTCTGTTCTGCCATAAGACCCAGGAGTGTATTCTAAACCAAAAGAAAGACCTACAGCACCCATTTCTAACTGCATATCTAAAATGCTACACATCTGCTTGATTTGCTCAGGAGTTGCAGCCACATCATTTACTCCTACAACTATTCTACGCAAATCGCCATGTCCTACATAGCTTGCATAGTTAATGCCTATAGTGTTTTTAGTTAAAGCATTATAGAAGCCATCTATATTTTTCCAGAAAGGATAGCCAAATCTGAGTGAATTCTTCTTCTGATTATACTCTGCATCTGAAAACGGGAATGGCGACTCTCCACAATTACCGCCTATGTCTGTTGTTATTCCCTGATGAATTTTACTGTCGCCCAGAGGCGCTTCAAGCAGGTTGGTATCTGTATGGCTGTGAATATCAATAAAACCAGGGCAAACAATCTTATCAGAAGCATCAACCCAGTTATCGCAGTTTTTTCCTAATTGATCTATGGCTACTATGCGGCCGTTGGCAATTCCTACATCGGCCCGTATAGGTTCGGCAATCTCCCCTGTATAAACCATACCATTTGCAATAATGGTATCAAACCTTTCCTTAGTAGAAAAGCCAGCATGCCTCAAAAGCCCGGCCCCTCTCATTTTGTCAGAAATTACACTCAGAGAAATAGTTCCGCCTATAATAGCAGAAGTCTTTAGAAAGTTCCGTCTGGAAATTAGTTTCTTTTTGTTGCTCATATCCACTATTTTTAGATATCAGAATTTTCTACAATATTCATACCTTCAGACTTCCAAATTTTCATGGAATCTCCTTCGCTGAAAATCAGTAAAGCCTCTATATTCTCGTTTTTTTCTACCACCTTGCGAGCTTCTTCATATCCCAGCACCATAAGGTAGGTGGCATACCCGTCTGCAATAGTGGCATTATCTGCCATAACAGTAACACTCAACAGATTATGTTGCACAGGATAACCTGTTTTAGGATTGATGGAGTGAGATATTTTTTTGCCGTCTTTAAGATAAAACTTACGGTAATCACCGCTCGTTACAAGCCCTTTGTCTTGTATGTTTACAATGGCCGAAATAACTGCACCTGGGGTATTGTTACCATCTACGGGGCAATCTATCCCCACAGCCCATGGTAACCCTCTTGCATTAACTCCCTTAGCAAAAATTTCTCCCCCTATTTCTATAAGAAAATTCTCTATTCCCATTGCTGTAAACTTATCAGCTATGCAGTCTGCGGTGTAACCCTGAGCTATGGCATTAAAATTCAACCTGCATCTCTCATCACTACGCCTGAGCAATATGCTATCTTGCCCGTTTGCCGCTTGCAAAACCTGCACAGTAAAATGTTCCATTCCAATAAATTGCCTAACGCTATCTACCATTTGCGATGTTACCTCCATTCCTGCTCTGAATCCAAAACCCCATAAATCGAACAAAGGGGCAGCAGAAGCATCAAAAAGCCCTCCGCTCTCTTCATACATTCTTTTTGCAGCTACAAAATTATCTAAGAATATCTTATCTATAATTTCTGTTCCCTGTTCGTTAAACGATGTTAAACAAGAAGCTGTGTTATAGCCGCTAACAGATGAATCTATTCTGTCTAAAATAGCCTGCACTGTATCTCTTGCGGCCACAAACGAGGAGTCGGTTGCTATTACAGGCTTAAAAACTATATGGAATGTTGTTCCTTGTGCTGTTCCGTTTATAGTGTAATAGCGCACTTTTTGGGAACATGCAGAAAGCATAATTACAACTGAACAGAAAAGTAAAAATAACCTCTTCATAATAATCTTACCTCTCACCAATACGGCACGATTTTAGTTACATAGCCCAAATATACCTATTTATTGGCACATTTTTATTAGATTTGTACGATTTATCTAACACACAGAAAAATGATTAAAAACTTCAGATATGCGGCACTGATGCTCGGTTTTTTGGCGTTGCTGGCATCTTGTCATAAAAAAGATGAAACAAAACTCTACATGGAAGCAAGCGTAAATCCAGGTTTTCCTGCCTACAAGGTGTGCGGCACTACTGCCACAGGCAAAACCGGCGGCGTTTCTCATCCAACTTCTGGAGTACGGTATTATTGGACCAACAGTGCAAAGCAATCAGATACAACGTGGCTTTCGGAAGGCCAGCCTTACAATTTTGTGGTTCCAGACAGCCTCGGCAGATTTGTTCTCACACAAACAGCCACAGCTAACGGCTATTATAACGATGTTACTTCCTTTAACGTAACTTCTATTATGCCGTGGTTAGGTGGCTCTGTAAAAGGCCTGCCGGAGCCAAAAGATTCTATCCAAGATAATAGAGACAATCAGTTCTATCATATTGTAGATATTGGCAACTTACTATGGTTTGCAGAAAATCTCAATTTCTATGGAAGCGGTACAGGTTATGAGGCTGCAGACGATATGGGCTTCGTATTAGGCAGACTGTACACATGGAAAGAAGCCACCTTAGGAGAAACAGGCTCCGGACTTGGCGGTGGTCCAAAAGGTATTTGTCCAGAGGGCTGGAGCGTACCTACCAAAGAAGACTGGGAAGATTTAGCCAAAGCTCTCAGTGGCAAAACTCACCCCTTCCTCTCCTCATGGAGCGGAGTGGGTAACTTTGTAATGAATACCGCCACTTTTAACGGAAGCAAGTTCTGGCCTTTCAGCATAAATACAAATCCGGATAATTCTGTGGGATGGAATGCCTTATCGGGAGGCATGAGCCAAAATTCTCATCATAATTTTCAAGGCCTTTTGACTTACGCCTATTTCTGGAGTTCTGCAGAATCGGATTTGAATCATGCCTACTATAGGTACCTATACTACGATCTGCCAGACTTCCCGTTTAATTACGCTCTAAAGGAAGGGCCGGGATTTTCTGTAAGATGCGTAAAGAAAAAATAGCCCCTACAGCTTAAAAGCCTCTAATTCGGCAACGGCAATAGCCAATTCTTTCTCTGCCTCTAAACATTTGCTATAGGCCGAACAGAAATATTCCATCTCTAACAGATAGTTTAGTAAAGAAAGTTCGCCTCCCCTATATGCCTTGTAGAGAAGTTCGTCTGCACGGCTATTCACAAAAAACTTCCTATAATCAGATACTACTTGCTCCAATCCAACCGCCTTTGTATATTTAGCCTTTAACGATAAATAATACTGCCAACGAGCGTCTTGCAGTTCTTTTTTTATCTGTGCAACCTCTAACTTAGCCATGCTTACCTTTCCTCTGTTTTCCCACAAAGGAATAGTAATCCCTATTGTTAAACCGCTTAGTTTCTCTGTCTTTAGATATTCTCCTGCAAAGCCCACAGAAAAACGTGGGAGGGTAGCTCTGCGCCTTACCACTATATTTTTTTCGGCTTCGCTTACTCTCGATTCTAAATATGCCAGTGCCGGATTTTCTTGCTTCACATTTGAAAACCATTGTTCAAAATCTGAAAAAAGCACAGGAGCACTATAAACAGTATCGTCTAAAAAAACATACTCGCCACCATTCATGGTTTCCAGATTAGCACGCACCTTAACACGCTCCGCCTCAACTGCAAAAAGTTCTGCCTCAATATTGGCAAGATTCATCTGAGACTTATTGTACTCCAATATATTTGCCTGCCCCTCATCCAACATCTTCTTATGGGCGGCTAAAATCTGCCTGGCATTATTAAATTGTCTGAAATAAAGGCTCGTCAATGCGTTGTAATATATCAGTTCTAAACATAGTTTTTTTGCAGAGAGCATAAGCTCCATTCTTTCTGCCTTATACAGATACTCCAAAGAAGTGCTTTTCTGCACCTGAACTGCTCTTTTGGAAGAATACAGAGAAGGAAAATCGAAAGACTGCTTAACGCTGACATTTTTCTTACCGCCGGCAATTCCCCACATATACCCAAATTCAACCTCCGGATCTGCCAGATAGGTAGAAGTGCGGTTTTCCGCCTGAGCCAGCTCTTTTTGTTCTCTAAGTTTTTTTAAGGTAATGTTGTTCTTTTCTATATCTCTCAGTACTCGTTCAACAGATTCTTGAGAAAACAGTTGCGATACCGTTATGGCTGCTAAGAATAAAAGAATTATCTTTTTCATTTCGTTTGTTATCTATTTATTTTTTTCTGATACCATTGATACAGAATCGGCATAACAAATACATTAAGAAGAGTAGAGGTTATAAGACCTCCTAATACCACTATCGCCATAGGGCTCTGTATTTCATTTCCAGGCTTGTCGGCATTGATAATCAAAGGAATAAGCGCAAAAGCAGAAGTAAGAGCTGTCATAAGTATTGGATTCAGACGGTCTGCCGAACCCAGCAAGATGGTTTCAGTAAGACCAAGCCCTTCTTTCTGAAGGTGCTGATATCTGGAGATAAGCAATATCCCATTTCTGGTAGCCACCCCAAAGAGCGTAATAAAACCAATAATGGAAGGTATGCTCACTACTCCCGATGTAAAGAATACAGCTAAAACACCTCCTATCAATGCCAATGGAAGGCTAACCAAAACAAGTAGCGATAAAGACACTTTCTTAAACTCTCCAAACAGCAGCATAAATATGATAATCAACGATATCAGCGTTGCTATTGCAAGTGTTCTGGAGGCCGACTTGGCACTTTCAAACTGTCCTCCATACTCTATCATATATCCCTCTGGAAGAGTAATTTTATCGGATACTCTGTCTTTTATATCCTTAACCACACTTGCCACATCGCGTCCGGAAACATTTGCAGAAACCACCAATTTTCGGTGCACGTTTTCTCTGGAAATGGTGTTCGGGCCTCCAACAGAAACTATCTGTGCCACAGCATCTAAAGGAACCTTATAGCCATTTTCTGTATCTATCATGGCCTTGCCAATATCATCAAATCTACTTGTGTATTCCTTGTCTAACTTTAGAATAAGATCAAAGCTACGAGTACCCTCATAGATATCTCCAATCTTCTCGCCGGAAAAAGCCATGTTTATAAAATTATTGAACTGTTCCATAGAAATACCATAGCGTGCAAGCAACATTCGGTTTGGCCTAATTTGTAACTGGGGCGTTTCTGTTTGCTGTTCCACAGATACATCAACCAGCCCTTCTACATCGCTCACAGCATTCTTTATCTGATTGCCTATCATATACATACGGCTGATATCCGTGCCAAATATTTTTATTGCTATAGCAGCCCTTGTGCCAGAGAGCATGTGATCTATTCGGTGCCCTAAAGGCTGCCCTATAGTGGTAGCCACTCCCGGCACAGAAGCCAAGCATTCTCTCATGTGATTAAATACTTGTTCGCGAGTCCTCTTTTTGAGTGTAAACTGCACATCTATCTCTGCACTATTGGCAGACTGAGAATGTTCATCCAACTCTCCTCGGCCTGTTCTTCTTGCAGTAGCTGTAACTTCCGGTATTTTAAGTAGTTCTTGCTCTATAAGATTTCCTATATCGTTACTTACCTCAAGAGAAACTCCCGGCGTAGCCACAGCCGAAATGGTAGCAGAGCCCTCGTTAAAATCTGGAAGAAAGCTTCTTCCCATAGATAAAAACAGAACCACTGCACCTATCAGCAAGCAGGCAGTTATAGCCAAAACAGAACGCCTGTAACCGAGTACCTTTTTTAGAGCTGCCGAATATACTTTTGTTAACCACGATGTTACCTTTGATTCCCTTGCTCCCTTATCTAAATACTGCTCCGAAGACAAAAGCATTCGGCACATGAGCGGAGTAAGTGTCATTGCCACAAGCAAAGACATAAACAAAGATATTATATAAGTAATACCCAAAGGTTTGAGCATTCTGCCCTCCATGCCAGACAGAAAGAAAAGCGGAATAAAAGCTACCATAATAATGAAGGTGGCATTTAAAATAGAAGCTCTGATTTCCTTAGATGCTTCATACACCACCTCCATGGCAGAGGCCCGCTTTCCTTCTGGCTTTTGTCTATTATGTTTTAGGCGCTTATAAACATTTTCCACATCTATTATGGCATCATCTACAAGCGAACCTATCGCAATACACATACCGCCTAAAGTCATTGTATTTATATCCATACCCAAAAAATGCATAACTACGAGAGTAGCTAACAAAGAGAGAGGTATGGCTATAACCGATATAACTGTTGTTCGGAAACTGTTAAGAAAAAGAACCAATACCAATATCACAAAAATGGCACCTTCCAACAATGCTCTGCCTACATTGTTTACAGATGTTTCTATAAAGTCTGCCTGCCTAAAGATTTTGGTATCTATTTTCACATCGGCAGGTAAGGAGGCCTTAATGCTTTCGAGATTAGCTTCTATTCTCTCCGTAACCTCCAACGTATTGATATTAGGCTGCTTAGAAACAGACAGGATTATTGCGGGAGTTGCGTTTTGCGAGGCATAACCCATTTTTTGAGCTGGAGCTATAACTATATCTGCAACATCTGAAAGAACCACCGGAGCAGTACCATTCATCTTTACAAATGTAGAGCCTAATTCCTCTATATTACTCGTGCGGGCAACTCCCCTAAGAGCATATTCATTACCAAAATCTCTAAGCACTCCACCCGAAGAATTATAACTTAAACTCCTGCCTGTGGCCTCAAGGTCTGCCATAGTTACTCCATATGCCTCCATTCTGCGAGGATCTGCCAATATCTGATATTGCTTGTAATCTCCGCCCATTACAGTAACCTGAGAAACGCCACCGGTTGAGAGTATTGCAGGCTTTATAACCCAATCTGCAATAGTACGCAAGTCCATCATGGAGGTAGAGTCGGATTGTAGCCCCACAAAAAGAATCTCCCCCATTACGCTAGACTGAGGGGCTAAAACCGGCATAACTCCTTCTGGCAACGATTCCGCCAGAGAAACCATTTTTTCGCTGATAATCTGACGCGCCTTAAACACATCCATTCCCCAATCGAACTCAGCCCATACAAATGAATATCCAAATGTAGAAGCACTACGCACTCTGCGCACATTTGTAGCCCCGTTTACAGCAGTTTCTATTGGAAAGGTTACAAGAGTTTCTATCTCCTCTGCTGCCATACCAGGCACTTCGCTCATAACCACCACAGTAGGAGCAGTTAGGTCTGGAAACACATCTACATCCATCTGCTTAGACGCATAAATGCCACCTATAACTAAGAGAACTGCACCTAACAGAATCGGGAACTTGTTTTTTAGCGAGAACCGAATCAAAGAATTTATAATATTCATAATTCTGCCCTCCTAATGAACATGCCCCGAATGAGCGTCAAGAGTTCCGGCTGCCTGAGAAAGTTTTACCATAACAGCTCCCTTTCCAACAACCCTATCGCCTTCTGAAACACCAGAAAGTATTTCTCTACGATTGCCATCGGTACCTCCGAGTTTAACTTCTCTCTTTTCAAATAACTCCGGCGTAAGTTGCACAAAAACAAAGTAATTACCCATTTCTTCCACAATACTTTCTTCCGGAACGGTTATTCCATATCTCCCCTCTCCGGATTTAATGAACATCTCCACAAAAGTTCCGGGCAGAAGTTGCTTGTTGGCTTTTACCTTAAATGTTACCGGAATAAGAGCAGAATTTGCTCCTATGCTCTTTCCATAAGAAAGCATAGAACCACCGAGTTCATCCAAAGAAGCCACTTGTCCCGATGGCATTTTTATGTTGGCAGAAGAAAAGGTTTGAAGAGCCTCATAGAACTTTGGCTGAAGTTCCGCTTTCAAATACAGATTTCCTCCTTTTGATATAGACATTACACTTTGCCCCGTTTGCACAAACTCGCCGCTACGCACTGTAAGAGAAGTTACATAGCCTCCAAACGGAGCTGTAACCCTCTGTTTTCCTGAAGAATAGTTTCTTCTAAGATTATCGTATTTTGCTTTTGCACTCTCATAGTTTCTCTTTGCTTCCATTAAATCAGCCTCAGAAACAATCTTATCTTGGCTCAATGCAGCTTTTCTCTCATATTCGCTTTTAGCCAGATTGTAGTCGCTCTCGGCCTGACTCGCCATTACCGCAATATTGCCATCTTCTTTCAGAGAGCTGTTATCTATAGTAAAGAGAATTTGCCCTGCACCAACCTGCCTACCCTCTACAATGGCATCTGAAGCAAATGTAACCACTCCTGCCACCGGAGCTGTTATCACCGCCTCGTCGCCAACAGAAGGTAGCACCTGCGCCATAGCTTTTACAACCCTATTTATCTGACCACTCTTGCACTCTTCTGTAGAAAAATTTACTTTCCAACTCTGTTCCTTTGGAAATGTTATTGCGTTAGTATTGTTAATTTCAGCTTCTTCCACTGCCTCATGAGCAGAATGTCCATCGGCAAATACCGTAACATTAACAGCAGGCTTATCTCCATAGTTTATGGTTAACAATCCTTCGCCTGCCACAGCCGGTTCAAAAGCAAATTCATATATCCCAGATGAAAGTATCTCTGCCTCACTTTCTTCGCTCGCCTGACCTACAGTTAAGGTAGCCTTTAACTGCTCAACTATAACCGGCTTAAAGTCGGAAAGAGATGTTAGATGAACCACCACATGAGAGTGTCTGCCAGTTACCATAGGATCGGCCTCTGCAAAAAGCTCATAACTACCTGAATAAGCTGTATAGATAAATGAATGATTATGATGTTCTTCGGTTTCTTCGTGAGTATGGTGGCAACCTGTCAGCAAAATAGCAGACAGTATGATAAGAATAAAATATCTCAATTGCATTGGTTTGTATTTATAGTTTTCTAATTATTAATAAATCTGGGAGTGGTTTACCCCCTTTAAACTAATAAGTATTATAGAAAAACTAACAAACCGGAGGAGCTCGCAGGCCAAACGACAACGCAATTGTTTTAGACACAAAACAACAGTCTTGCCTTTTGTATAAAATACTGCTGTACACCGTAGGAACCTCTATCTGGCCGATAGGGTCTGCAATGTACAGGGCTTGCAATATATCATCGGTGAGAGTCTGATAACTCCGTGCGAGAAAAAGATCTGCCTCAGCAATAAAACAACTTTCTGGCGAGGTGGCTCCTGTTTCTTCAAGAGGACATTCGCCTGCTTCTGCAGTATGATGAGTTTCGTGGGAAAGAGTATGTAGAACTACAGTAGCCTCTCCATGATGATGATGTGGCACTAAAACATGCACCATTAAGGCTATGTCTGCCACTAATACAAAAACTATAGAGAGAAGCCTTCTCATTGCAGGGCAAATATAGTAAAATTATCTGATAGTCTTTATATAAGGTTTTTTCCCCCAGCCAGAATAAACCGTACTCTGATCTTCTTTTGATATATGCACATCTCGGTTTACCGGCCTTTTTTCGTCTTTGAGAGAATGAGATAACAGCCACTGATAAATCTTTGGCATATAGAAGTATCTGGCAAGATATGAATGCGAGGCACCTATAAGCCACTCATATCTGAGCCTATGAGCTAAATGTCTTCCTTCCAATTCTTTGACTATTACCTGAGAAGCCTTTACACTCACAAGCTTATCGGCAGTTCCGTGTATTATCCACAGAGGGACTTCTCCCATATTGCCTATATCTTTGGCTGTAGTGCCTCCACATAGGGCTACGGCTGCGGCTACACGCTCCGGACGAGCTGCCACAAAATCTAAGGTGCCATATCCTCCCAAGCTCATACCAAGCACATATACACGTGTTGTATCATAGGGATATTCTACCTTCAGATAATCCAATATCTTACAGAGTTTGTCTGGGTTCCACCACTCCCCCGGATTCTGAGGTGCGAGCACTATAGCCGGAATTTCTCTTCCCCTTTCAACAGCATCTATGGAACCGTAACGGCGCACTTTTTCTAAATCTTTACCGCATAAACTTTTGCCGTGAAGAAATATCACCAAAGGAGTTGTGGCTGCCAAGGAATCGGCTCTATTGTACCCTGCCGGAGTATATAACCAAAAGTTGTAACTTCCCTCCACTTTACCACGCATAGCTCTGAGTACAGGCTCAAAGGCAAGCCGCCTTGCTGCTGCAATACTGTCTGCCACAGCACGTTTCAGACTATCTATTCTAAGACTGTCTGCACGATGCATTATATTACTTTCTCCAAATTTCTTGAATCTTCCTTGAGCCTGCAGCCCTAAAGAAAACAGACTTACACAGCATACAAAACACAGAACTCTACTTATACTATTCATATACAAAACCTCTAAAATCGCCTATTAGTAACTTGTCTAAGGCAATACTTTCTTATTTTATAACAAACTTGTAAATACCGTTGACTCTGGAACCTACAACGGCCGCATTCCCATATACTGTTGGAGAAGACTCAAAATTATAAGCCACCTTTCTGCTATGTAATACCTTTCCTGTTTTAGCCTCTATCAGATAGATATTACCTTCACCGTCGCCAGTAAATATGTACATACGGTTTTCGTTGTCGTAAAAAGCCACCGGAGAAGACCAGCAGAACTGTCTTAACGGCACACTGTAAAGTATGCTTCCATCTTTTGTTGAAAGAGCTACAAGTTCTCCATTTGTTTTAGCAGCCTTGTTTCGGCACACATTTGCAAATATCATGTCTGAACAATCGCCATTACCCAAAAGAGGAGTGGAATACATTCCTCCGTCTAAAACCTTTCCTCCCAAATTGATACGGCGGCAAGGTATCTTCTGCTCCCATATTAAGCTTCCGTCTAATGCGTTAAGTTTTACAATACTGCAAAAGCCGCTCATTCCCTGTCTATCTACCTCGTTTGCGGCATAAAGACAAGGATTTCCGTCTTCTATACGGCAAACTACAGTTCCATCCGAATCGTCTTTATTGGAATAATGCCAAACAGGCTTCATTGTATTCAGATTAATACAGATTACATTGCCGGCGTTATCCTGAAACCATCCGTAATTACGCCATATTGCTATGCTCGATTCTATACCTGGTGCAACCCCTCCCACCTTATATCTTAAAGTTTCTAAAAGAGTCAGTTGCCCCTGCTGGCGAGCAAACTTGTAGATACTTCCATTCTCTCCCGGCCAGATCAAATATCCGCCGGCCACCACTGGAGAAGAGTCAAACGCCCCCCATTTACGCCATGCCTTAGTATCTAAGTACTTGTATGTTATCTTATGCTTTAGCAAATCTACGCACAATAAGCTCATAGGTGTTTTTCTGGAAACTCCATGCCCTATATACAAGTTCTTGTATTCTGGATCGAGCGAAGGAGAGCCCTTTATTGTATTTAGAACATCCAATGGTTGTCTCGACAATTTTCCTGTTTCAAAATCTAAAAAATAGGTTATGGCATTCAAAGATGAAAAAATAATTTCCTTGCCACTGAAATTATCGTTTTTAAGCACACCTGCCTGCTGAAATTCTGTTATGTCTTCAGGTGTCCAGTTTACAAATATAGGTTGCCCGGTCCAACCGGTTCCTCCACCCCAGTTGCCCAGGCTGGTTTTATAATTGTCGTCCCCCGTCTCAAACCGCCACGCAACTTCTACCGTTGTTGGGGCTTGCTCCAACTTCCCTTCAAAAGAAGCATCGCGGAGCATATTTCTCCTAAATGTAAAAGACGATTTATCCGAAGCATATCTATCTTTTACATCGGCCAGATAATGGTCTGCCGAATCGGCCTTTTCTACCACATACTGCAGCTTGCTTGCAGAAGCATACAAGGTATCAGGCAAGAAGAGTTTCTCTAAAGAAATTTCCTGTATAACAGTATCTTTTATAGCATGCTCATCTGCATTGCTGTGAGCCTTAGGGCAACCTGCAAATAGCGGAGCAGACACCATCAGACACAAAACCCACAGGCTTTTTCTATAAGGGCTGCATTTTTTCATATCGTTTAAAGTTTAAGTTTCTGTTAATACACCTTTATTTGTTAACTTTGTACTGTATTGAGGCATGGTTGCAAAGATAAGCATTAACTGGCTGTTTTGGAATCCAGCCATCAAACATTATTCAAGATATGGAGAATTTCAAGGAACGCCTGGCTGCGTTAAGGAGGTCTCTTTGACTACGAAGGAAAAGTTAAAGAGATAGAAAAAAACGAAAAACTAACCACATCGGCAGATTTCTGGGATGATGCAAAACGCGCAGAGGTTTTCGTAAAAAAACTTTCTGCCCTCAAATATTGGGTCAATGAAATTAATTCTCTTGCCTCTGAGGCAGAAGATTTAGAAGTTCTCAAAGAAATGGAAGCATCCGAAGAAGAAATATCGCAAGCCGAAACCAATCTTCAGAAGCATATAGAAGACATTGAGTTCAAAAGTATGCTATCTGGAGAAGGAGATAACCTTGGTGCCTTGGTAAAAATAAATTCCGGAGCCGGAGGTACTGAGGCTAACGACTGGAGCTCCATGCTAATGAGAATGTACACCAGATGGGGAGAAAGAAACGGATATAAGGTTACCATTACAGATCTGTTAGAAGGAGACGAGGCCGGTATAAAATCCGCCACCTTACAAATTGAAGGTGATTATGCATACGGCTATCTTAAAGCCGAAAACGGAGTACATCGTTTGGTAAGGATTTCGCCATATAATGCCCAGGGCAAAAGGCAAACAACCTTCTCTTCTGTATTTGTATATCCGCTGGTTGACGAAAGCATAGAAATTGTAATCAATCCTGCCGACTTGGAATGGGATACTTTTCGTTCTTCCGGAGCAGGAGGGCAAAATGTAAACAAGGTGGAAACCGGTGTAAGGGTTAAGCACATACCCACCGGCATAGTGGTTGAGAACACAGAAACCCGTTCACAATTAGATAATCGCCAGAATGCACTGCGTATTCTCAAATCGCATCTCTACGAACTTGAACTGCAAAAGAAAAGAGCTAAACAGGCAGAACTCGAAGGACAAAAGAAAAAGATAGAATGGGGTAGCCAGATAAGAAGCTATGTGCTCCATCCATACAAGATGGTAAAGGATGTGCGTACAGGAGAAGAAACAGCCGATACTCAGGCCGTGCTGGACGGCGATCTTAACGAATTTATGAAAGCTTTTCTGATGGGTAAGAAGAGAGGCGACAACCAAAACGACCCCTCTCTATAAGCTAATGAGCAAAGCCTAATTGAAAGCCGCAAACCGGCAAGAGATAGATAAAATACCACTGGGATGTTTTAACCAACTTGTAGAAACTGATTGTGATGAAACAGTTACTGATTTTCTTTTTTATAATTGATAGTCTATTGGGCTGTAATTCACATTATGCCCAAAAGACACAAGAAAAACGAAGACCTTGAACAATAGACGATAGTACAAGAAATTGAGATTGAGGCAACTCGTTGAAATAGAAACCGATAATAAAATAAAAACAATAATATAGCTACTAAAATTTATAAGATATTATGGCTTACAAATACGAACCCATGTTTCAGATTGGAGAAGATTCAACTGAATATTATCTACTTACAAAAGAACACGTTAGCCTCAGCGAATTTGAAGGTAATCAAATGCTGAAGGTAGATGCAGATGGCCTTAAAATGCTGGCACAGCATGCTTTCAGAGATGTAAATTTTCTGCTTAGAAAAGAACACAATGAACAGGTTGCAAAAATTCTTTCAGACCCACAGGCTTCAGACAACGACAAATATGTAGCCCTGCAATTTCTCCGTAATGCAGAAGTGGCGGCAAAGGGCAAATTGCCTTTCTGTCAAGATACAGGAACTGCTATAATACATGCAGAAAAGGGTCAGCAAGTATGGACCGGAATAGATGATGCTGAGGCTCTATCGGAGGGTATATATAAGACTTATACAGAGGAAAATTTACGCTATAGCCAAAATGCACCACTAACAATGTACACCGAGGTGAATACAAAATGTAATCTTCCAGCGCAAATAGATATAGAGGCGGCAGAAGGTATGGAATATCGCTTCTTGTGCGTAGTAAAGGGTGGAGGAAGTGCAAATAAAAGCTACCTCTATCAAATGACTAAAGCCGTATTAAATCCAGATACTCTTGTTCCGTTTTTAATAGAGAAAATCAAGTCTTTAGGAACAGCCGCCTGCCCTCCTTATCATATAGCTTTTGTAATTGGTGGCACTTCTGCAGAAAAAAACCTGCTCACTGTAAAGCTCGCTTCTGCTAAGTTCTACGATAATCTGCCTACTACCGGTAACGAAAGTGGCAGAGCTTTTAGAGATATTGAATTAGAGAAAAAAGTGTTTGAAGAAACCTGTAAAATTGGATTGGGAGCACAGTTTGGCGGAAAGTATCTGGCTCACGATATTAGAATCATACGCTTGCCAAGACATGGAGCAAGCTGCCCTATAGGTTTAGGAGTCAGCTGTTCTGCAGACCGCAACATAAAAGCCAAGATAAATAAAGATGGTATATGGATAGAAAAACTCGACGATAATCCAACCCGTCTGATTCCAGAAGAACTGCGTCAGGCTGGTGAGGGTAACGCCGTAAAAATAGACCTGAACCAACCGGTGGCAAAAATATTACAGACGCTTACAAAGTACCCTGTATCTACTCGTTTGAGCCTCAATGGAACCATTGTTGTTGCCAGAGACATTGCACATGCCAAACTAAAGGAAAGGCTCGACAACGGCCAAGACCTTCCACAGTATTTTAAAGATCATCCAGTGTTTTATGCCGGACCGGCAAAAACTCCTAAAGGAATGCCATCTGGCTCGTTTGGCCCTACCACCGCCGCCCGTATGGACCCTTATGTAGATCTATTCCAAAGCCATGGCGCAAGTATGATTATGTTAGCTAAGGGAAACCGTAGCCTGCAAGTAACCGAAGCTTGTCAAAAGCACGGAGGATTCTATTTGGGAAGTATCGGTGGACCTGCAGCCATACTCGCTCAAAACAATATCAAGAGCGTTGAATGTTTGGAATATCCGGAATTAGGTATGGAGGCTATTTGGAAGATTGAAGTTGAAGACTTCCCTGCCTTTATCCTAATAGACGACAAGGGCAACGATTTCTTTGCTCAATTTACTCCCGTAACCAATAAATAAACGGGAGCAGATTTTTTGCAGCAGGCTCGGCGGTGCGTTCCGCCATTTTGATATGCTCGCCCATACCACCCAAAATTTCAAATCTGAAATCAGGGTCGTTTTCATAGTCTCTTGCCGGCACAGTAGAGTTCTGAACAGGAGAGGTGGAGTGCTTGAGTTTCAACAGAGCCATAGCTTCTGCCGTCATAGCTTCCAGTTTTAGAAGCCATGGACGTATATCGCTGTAAAACAAACGGTCAGATTCTTTAGGAGAGTCTTTCATCCCCTTTATACGATTGCACGAGGTGTTTACCTTTTCCAACTCAGACAATAATGCTCCATAAGCAGGCTTTCCGCGTTCTACAGACTGCTTATATCTGGATATGAGATACTCAAACTCATCATTATCGTAGTATCTTAAAGCAGGAATTATATTGAACAGATCACCTGCCCACTCTTTTCCAACCACAGCAGAAACAGCAGCTTCCCAGCTAACATCATTATTGAAAGCTTTCGGATTCCAAGCGTAATCTGCAACGCTAAACAACCCTATTTTAGACAATTCACCTTGCTGCATAGGATTTACTATCAAAGTATTCAAGCCTGTTTCCCGATCTATGCGACTAATTGAACTTATATGGCTCTCGTCTCTGAAATTAGTGTACATATCGGCTATGAAAAGCTTGGTGAGATCCTGATCGTTGCACAGATAATTCCACCACCAGCCGGGAGTACGCCCCAAACCAAGCTCAACAGCCACATGGTTTACGTCTTTAGAATTAGGCACAGACCAAACATTAGCACCGGTAATGTAAATGTTTATTTTTTCGGGCACGCTTTTCAACGATGTAAAGAATGTGCGGCCTTTATCGGCATCTGCCCAAGAATAAGCATAAAGCTGAGGAACATACTGCAACGGCTTTACTGTATCGGCAGGAGCAGCCCCTTTTCTATTCCATTTCTGATCTATTGTCTGCTGAAGAAGTGTTAGATTGTTTGCACACAGATTAAGGATTTTAGGGTCTGAACTTACTCCCACATCATCTACAAACACTCCGAATTGCCTAACTCCCAAGGAGTACATGCTCTCAAACTTATTCATTATATGAGATATTATATCTTTGTCTGTTCCCTCCGCAAAGGCTTTTCCCGGATGTATGGCCCATATAAAATCTACTTTGCAATTCTGCGCCACTGTTGCAATGTCGCGCATCATATCTTGTGTCAGATAGCCTATGCTCTCCTGCTCAGCGGTAATTGAAGTTGGATAAGGCTCACTCCAGTATCTGGAATGATAAGGATCGCTCTTGGCTCCATACATATAGGTATTCATTTTATATCTCGCCATAAAGCGGAATAAATCTTTTGTAACTGCCGCCGAATAAGGCACTCCATAATATCCTTCTATTATTCCTCTATGCTTTACAGAAGCCCAGTCGTAAATAGATACACAATGCGATAGTCCCGAATCTAACATCTGCTCAAAAGAAGCTAATCCGCAGAATACTGCATCTGTATTTTCTCCTATTATAACAAGTTGAGCGGTAGCACCTCCTGCTTTACCCCATAACTCATTAGTTAAACATAGGATATGAGAATCAAAGTATTGGTGTTTAAAAAGTTCTTTATCCAATTTCAGATGATCTGCCACCTTGTCTGCTACCCCATTTGAGCCCACGATACCAAGCAGAATGTTAGCTCCTTTCTTGTCTATCTTGTCTGATATTACCGCCTCTATAGCATGGTCTGCAAGAATCTGCTTTGCCCTATTTATTGTAACCCTATCTATTCCACTATCTGCCACTATATTAACTATTCTAACTCCATCGTAAGAAGCCTGCCCTGGCATCGGCACTATCTTACGCGGCACCGGATATATGGTGTATAGTCTGTCTGCATAAACCTGTGCCCTTACATCTGTAATACTGCTAAAAAAAAGAAGAGTTGCTGCACACAACAAACAAATCTTAAAAAGTCTTGCCCGTTTCATTATAGTAGCGTTTAATAATTATTATCCATATCTTGCAACCGCTCACTCAAGTAAGCCGATATATGTCTTATATTAAATCCCTTACGCACTGCGTAGGCTGTAAGTTCTGCACGCATCTGAACAGAAGCAGATCTGATTTTTGCACCTAACGCATAAATTTTTCTATATATGGCAGCTCTTTCTTTTGGAGAAACATTATCCTCTTTATTGGAAAGCCTATTACTCAACACCTCTGCCTGCTCTTTATATTGTTCTGTTTTTCGTGAGATTTTCTTACTGATTTCCGCCTTCTTTTTTTCAAGAATTTCTGAGAGAACTTTATTTGCTAATTCTTCTTCGGCTGCTATAGCTTCCTCGGCAATAGCATCTTCTATTCCTGCGTCTTTTAGGCCCCTCAATATTTTATCAGGCCCCCAATGTAAAAACCTCAGTTTATCACGAGTAAAGGCAGTGGCAAAGCGAGCATTGTCTATGTACTTGTCTTTCTTTAGCTGTTCTATGATATCAGACACCTGCTTTTGAGAGAAAGATGCAAACGCACACAGTTTTTCATGTACCTGTTTTTCAGACATTTCTCGGCGAGAACAAGCTGCCATAATATGCGCCTTTGCAGAGTCGGCGCTTATTAGACTATCTGATTCTTTCTGTGAAAAGTCTATCGCTTTTTTGCGCATTCCTGATATGTTCTAAAAGAAATAACCCAAGGAAAGATAAGCTCCAACCTTTTTCTTATTGTAATCGCTCCAATGGATATTAAAAGACATAGGGCCTATTCTTGTCTGATAACTATATTGTGCACCAATACCCCAATAGCCTTTTTGGTCAAAACTCACCATCTTATCCAAACTCTTTCCATTTCGTAAATAGTTTACCAACAGATACACATAATGTTTAGACCCAAGCTTTTTACGAAGATCGGCCCTTAGTATTGCCACTGAGTTGTCCATGGCATTGGCGTAGTTTATTCCTATAAAAGGCATCTGATGCTCTACATAACGGCCTGCCTCAGAACCTCCTACATAATTATAAAAAGGCAATTCCAACCGGTTGCGAACATTCACCCTGCCAAATATACGAGGTTCCACAACAAATCCTCTACCAAGGTTAAAGGCCATGTTAGCATTTATCATGTATGAGCCAAAACTCTTGAAACCAGAATGAAAACCAAATAAATAGTACGCCGCATCGGCCTGAAGATACATTCCTTTTTCTGGAAAATACTTACTGTCTCTGGTATCTATTACCCCACGCGCAAATATAGGCAGATAACTCCTTGCGCTCATACGATCCGGCCTGTGTTCCTCTACATTGGTATAGAACTTTGTAAACTTAAAGTTCTCAAATCTAACCCCAATCTTCACATCCAAATCTCTGAAATAAGTGATATTAGCCAAAGCTGCCTCTACTCCATTATAGATATAGGCTATATTGTTGCGCGATACCTTATCGGAATATATATTCACATCTTTCTTGCTGAACAGATAGCTCAGTTCCAGTCTTGGGAAATTCCGGAACATATAATCGTATTCTAATTTTATATAAGGATTAAAGCTTAACCTTGCCGTAAGACTTGCACGTGAACCATGCAACGAATACTGGTTGATTCCTACCCGCATAATCATAGCTGCTGCCTCTTCTGTATCGTATCTGGCTCCTATACTTATAAAGTCAGAAGGCCCTCTGGTAAACTTAAATTTAAGATCATATTCCTGAAGAGATGATGAGTCTTCTCTCTCAGATTTAACTAAGCTGTAAGTAACCTGAGCAAAAATCTGTGTGCCTGTAAATACAGAAATAGCATTGTTGATTTGAGCTCCAGACATTATTTGATTTTCTTTCAAATTAGCCAGTTCCATCAACCATCTCCTCGCTTGAGGTTCAACTCCTTCAAAAGTAATTTTGCCAACCCTGAATCTTGCTTTATAAACATTGCTTGCTCTATGCGCCGAACTATATGCCTTGTTTTCGCCTATAAGCTTGGCCAAGGCTACAAGCAATTCTTCTCTTTCCTCGGCGGCCTTATATCCATTTGCCAAAAGCATTTCTACTGCTTCCTTGTTAAAACTCATGGTGCCAAACTCAGACACATCAGGATGCATATATATATCCACCTGCTGCTTATTCTCAAGAAAACGCTCATTACCCATAAGGCCAATGAGTTGCATTAGTACAGCGTCTATAGATTTTAGTTCGTCTGCAGAAGAAAGGGCTGTTTGTACATCTACGCCTATTATAATATCTGCCCCCATTTTTTTGGCTACATCCACAGGAAAGTTATTAACCACACCTCCATCTACAAGCACTCTGCCATCTATTGTAATTGGAGCAAAAAAGCCAGGTATTGCCATACTGGCTCTCATACATAAAGGAAGAATACCATGATCTAAAACTACCTCCTCGCCTGTAGCAAGATCTGTGGCAATACACGCAAATGGTATAGGCAAGGTATTAAAGTCTATGGAGTCTTGGTAACCCATAGCCAAGCCGTTAAGCAAATTAAGAACATTATTACCGCTTACAAAACCTCCCGGTAAATTAAATGCAAACTTATCTTTTTGCTGTGGCTTCTCCTGATTGCTTTCCTGATTTCTGAAAATCTTGCTACGAAACATATATATGGGTATGTTCAGAAAGAACCTCTCGCCATCCTGTTTTTTAGAAAAATTAAGGTCTTCTCTTCTTATATTATCTGACAACAGATACCCCCAATCTGCAGTAGAAACTATGGTATCCATCTGGGCTGAGTTATAACCCATTGCATATAAACCTCCTACGAGAGCTCCCATAGAAGTACCAACTATAATATCGGGCTGTATGCCCAACTCCTCCAACTTTTTTATAACTCCTATGTGAGCAACACCCTTGGCACCGCCACCGCACAAAACCAAAGCAACCTTTATTTTTTTTGGAGAAACTTCATCGGGTACTGTTTCGGCAGTAGCTTTTACTCCTATCAGCAGGATTATAAGAATAGCAATAATTGTTCTCTTGAGTGTAATCATATTATTAAACTTTTTTCAAAGATAATTTTCCGCTCAACATTCCGCAAGCGGCCTCTATGTCTTGCCCTCTGGAAGCTCTTAGAGTTGCGGTAATGCCAGCGGCCTCAAGTACAGCCAGAAAGCCTTCTATGGTCTGTAGAGAAGAAGGTTTATATTTAGTGTCGCCTATATCGTGAAATCTTATCAGATTTACTCTGCACTCCAAATTCCTTAACATGGCCACTAAAGCCTCTGCATGTTTTTTAGTATCGTTCAGTCCGCTAAACATTATATACTCAAAACTCACTCTCCGCTGCCCCGTAAAATTGTAACGGCGAATTATCTGCAATGTTTGCCCTATAGGAAAAGCCGCTTCGCTCGGCATAAAAGATAATCTCTCGGCATGGAAAGGATTATGAAGGCTTATGGCAAGATGAGCTTGGCTTTCGTCTAAAAATCTTTCCAAAGGCGATTTCTGCAATGTACCGGCTTTTTGCCCCAAGGACTTGTTAATACCTATTGAGCTTAGAGTTATACGTTTAGGACTCCAACTCAAACCCCATTCGCCTGTAAGTATATCCAGAGTTCTGATAACATTATCTATATTATCTAACGGCTCTCCCATTCCCATAAATACTGCATTGGTAATTTCTTCTGCCTCATCTATATACAAGAACTGAGAAAGTATCTGAGAAGCATCTAACTGGCCGTGGAAACCCATACGTCCGGTCATACAAAAACAACAATTCATACGACAGCCGGCCTGAGAAGAAACACATAAAGTCTTACGGCCTTTATCTGGTATCATAACCGCTTCTACAAAAGAGCTGGCAGGAGAATCGCAAGATGTTTTTCCGGCATAAGACTTTACCTCAAACAGATACTTCTTGGTGCCGTCTTTACTCAAAGCGTATTTAAGATAAGGCACCGAACCTATTTCATATTTTTCTGCTAAAATCTGCCTGGTTTTCTTGGATAAATTAGTCATCTGGTCAAAAGAGGTTACCCTTTTCTTGTATAGCCAATCCGCTATTTGGGTTGCAGAATATGCAGGAAATCCCTCTTTGGTGCAAAGAGCCCTCAGTTCGTTGAGATTAAGACCCAATAATTTTGTTTTCATTGGCTATTTTTTCCTTTTTGACGGATATTGACAAATTTAAATATTTTTTTTGCATCGTGATTATAGGCTCTATATTTAACTATATTTGTATAACAAAATAACAAAAACTATGTATTATGGCTAAAGAGAAAGAGAATGTTGCTCAAAATGTGCAGAATGAAAGCGTGAATGCAGAAAAACTAAAAGCATTGCAGGCAACTTTAGACAAGATTGAGAAGGATTTTGGCAAGGGAACAATAATGAAATTGGGCGACCAACCAAAATTTGATGTTTCCATCATTCCAACTGGTTCCATTGCATTAGACCATGCGCTTGGAATTGGCGGATACCCTCGCGGAAGGGTTATAGAGATTTACGGGCCGGAAAGCAGCGGTAAGACCACCTTGGCCATACACGCAATAGCAGAAGCCCAGAAAAAAGGAGGTATAGCCGCTATCATAGATGCAGAACATGCATTTGACCGCATATACGCTAAAAAGTTAGGAGTGAATGTAGATACGCTACTTATTTCTCAACCCGATAATGGAGAGCAGGCACTGGAAATTGCAGACAGTCTTATACGTTCGGGAGCAGTAGATATCGTAGTTATAGACTCCGTTGCAGCCCTTACCCCAAAGGCCGAAATTGAAGGAGATATGGGAGATAGCAAAATGGGCTTGCAGGCAAGGCTTATGAGCCAGGCTCTCAGAAAACTTACCGCCAATATCAGCAAAACCAACACCTGCTGTATTTTCATAAACCAGCTCAGAGAAAAAATAGGTATAATGTTCGGCAATCCAGAAACCACAACCGGTGGAAATGCCCTAAAGTTTTACGCCTCGGTGCGCTTGGATGTAAGAAAATTAACCCAGCTTAAAGATGGAGACGATGCCACCGGAAACCGAGCAAGAGTAAAGGTTGTAAAGAACAAGATGGCCCCTCCTTTCAGAAAGGCAGAGTTTGATATTGTTTTTGGAGAAGGTATCTCAAAAATCGGAGAAATCGTAGATCTTGGAGTGGATTTGAATATCATCAAAAAGAGCGGCAGTTGGTTCAGCTATAACGACTCCAAACTCGCACAGGGCAGAGAGGCTGTCAAACAGCTCTTTAAGGATAATCCGGAATTGTGCGAAGAAATAGAAGCTAAGGTTAGAGAGGCTTTACAATCTGTTACAGACTGATGTAATTACTGATGATAGATCAGGCTACAATAGCACGCATCCGCGATGCGATAGACATCGTACAGGTAATCGGAGACTTTGTTCCCCTAAAAAGGCAAGGCTCCGATTATGTTGCGTGTTGCCCGTTCCATCAAGAAAAAACTCCCAGCTTTCATGTTTCGCCATCGAGACAATTCTATAACTGCTTTGGCTGCCACGAAAAAGGAAACGCAATCACTTTTCTGATAAAGCATGAGCAGATGACTTATGTAGAGGCTTTGAAATGGCTCGGCAATAAATATGGCATAGAAGTTAATGACACTCAGGAGAGTATAGAAGAGGTGCAGAAAAGAAATCATAGAGATTCTCTTCTGATTGTTAATGAATATGCCTGCAAAAGCTTTATACACAACCTGTTTGAAACACAAGAAGGGAGAACGGTTGGGCTGGAGTATTTCAGGGAAAGAGGCTTTACAGACACTACCATCAAAGATTTTATGCTCGGATATACCGTAAAGGAAAAAGATTCCTTTACAAAACAAGCCATAGCCGCCGGGTATAAAAAAGAACTTCTGTTAGAATTAGGGCTGAGCGTACAAAGATCGGAGGGTGCGTACGCCGGAGAGATTACAGACAAATTCAACGAGAGGGTAATGTTTCCTATACGCTCCGTAAACGGAAAGGTAGTGGCTTTTGGCGGAAGAATACTGTCTAAAGAAAAGAGTCCGGTAAAATATATGAACTCACCGGAAAGTGAGGTCTATACAAAAAAAAGGATTCTATACGGGCTATACGAATCCAAAAACTCCATAGCCGCACAAAAAAACTGCTACTTAGTAGAAGGCTATACAGATGTTATTTCTATGCATCAAGCCGGAATCTCCAATGTAGTTGCAAGTTGCGGCACTGCTCTTACAGAAGAACAAGTAACTCTGTTAAAAAGGTTTACTCAAAAAATTACCATCATATATGATGGAGATAATGCCGGCATCAATGCTGCGCTTAAAGGCATAGATATGTTTCTTCAAAAGGGTATGAATGTAAAAGTTGTGCTGATTCCTAATGGAGAAGACCCAGATTCATTTGCCCGCACACACACCAAAGAGGATTTAGAAAATTTCCTCAACAAAAACGAGGAAGATTTTCTGGCATACCAATACCGCACCCTCTCTGCCAAACTCACCGGCGATCCTTACCAAGAAGGACTTATGATAAATCAAATTTCCTCCAGTGTTTCAATGATAGAAGATCCCGGTATTCGTTCTGCCTACATTAACCGAGCTTCTGAAATGTTAGGAGTAAATAAAGACGATTTTACCAGCAAGGTTATAGCTCTGCGAGAAGAACGCATGGTCAAAGCCAATCAATACAAATCGGGACAAAGAAACTATACCACAACAAGATCGCCATTGGCATATCGTAACCCCTCTGCAACAAGCAACTCCACGGCACAAGACGAACTTAGAAAAAGTGAACAGGATATTATTTATTTACTTATACATTTTGGCAGAACGACCATACAGAATTCTACAAATGCAAACGTAGGAGCAGAAAAGATATACGAACCCACAGTATCTGAATATATCCAGCAAGCCCTCAGCATAGATTCTCTGGAAATTTCCGATCCTATACTCAAAAAATTATACGATCTATACTACTCAAATATCAAAGCTGCCGATAGCGTTACAGAGGTTGAGAGGTTTTTTGTAAGCAATATGGATCAAGAGATTGCATCTGCAGCCATAGAAATAATCTCTCCTTCGTATCAATTCCGCAGCCAAGCCATACAAAGTTCATTAAAGAACATTTACAATAATCTTTCTGCCATATTGCCCCGCACCATCTATGTATATAAATCTAAAGTTATAAATTTGCGCATTGAAAATTTAAGAACCACATTGTTGGCCTTAGATAAAGAGCAAGAAGAAGAAATAATAAACCTTACAACGCAAATTCAGACACTCTCTGTTGTAAAACGCAGACTACTCAGAGAAGCAAAGTTCTCTAAATAAATTGGTAATAACATGGATAAGACTTTTAAAAGACATCTCATTACTGCCGCCCTTCCTTACGCAAACGGAAGCGTGCATATTGGCCACCTTGCAGGAGTTTATGTACCTGCAGACATCTATGTGCGTTATCTACGCCTTAAAGGAGAAGATGTGCTGTTTATCTGCGGGAGCGATGAACATGGAGTTCCTATTACATTCAAGGCAAAAGATTTAGGCTGCACTCCTCAGGAAATAGTAGATAAATACCACGCTATTATCAAAGACTCGTTCCACCGCTTTGGAATCGGATTTAGCATATATTCAAGAACAAGTTCCAAAATACATGCAGAAACCGCCTCGGAGTTCTTTACCAAGCTATACGAGAACAACAAATTTACCGAACAAGAGAGTGAACAATTCTATGATCCGGCTACAAAACTATTCCTTGCAGACCGCTACATAATGGGCACTTGTCCAAAGTGCGGCAACACCAAAGCCTACGGTGACCAATGCGAAAAATGCGGTACCACTCTCTCTCCTGAGGAACTGATTGAACCTCATTCCAGACTAAGTGGAGAAACTCCGATAAAGAAGGCTACAAAGCACTGGTATCTACCTTTAGACAAGTACGAAAACTGGTTGAAAGAATGGATTTTAGACGGGCACAAAGAGTGGAAGACCAATGTTTACGGCCAGTGTAAAAGCTGGATAGATGGTGGGCTGAGGCCAAGAGCCGTTACAAGAGATTTAGACTGGGGAGTACCTGTCCCACTCAAAGAAGAAAAAGGTAAAGTTCTATATGTTTGGTTCGATGCTCCTATAGGCTATATCTCCAACACAAAAGAACTTCTGCCAAACGATTGGGAAAAGTGGTGGAAGAGTGCCGATACAAGAATGATACATTTTATAGGCAAAGACAATATTGTTTTCCACTGTGTGGTATTCCCTTCTATGTTAAAGGCTTATGGCGATGGTTTTATCTTGCCGGAGAATGTTCCGGCAAATGAATTTCTCAACTTAGAAGGAGACAAAATTTCCACCTCTGGCAATTGGGCTGTATGGTTAGAAGAATATCTCGAACAATTCCCTAATCAGCAAGATGTTATGAGATATGTACTCTGTGCAAACGCTCCAGAAACCAAAGACAACGACTTTACTTGGAAAGATTTTCAGACAAGAAACAATAGTGAATTAGTTGCCATTTACGGAAATTTTGTAAACAGAGCACTTGTATTAACACACAAGTATTTTGGCGGTGTAGTTCCTAAGTATAACAAAGAACAGTTAACAGAAGAAGACAAGCACATAATTGCCGCCATTCCAGAAATTACAACCAATCTGCAGAAATGTTTAGACAGTTTCAAGTTCAGAGATGCCATAAAAGAAGCCATGAATCTTGCGCGCTTAGGTAATAAATATCTCACAGACACCGAACCTTGGAAGCTATTTAGTTCAGATCCTCAGAGAGTTGCAGTTATATTAAACTTATGCCTGCAAATATGCGCCAACTTGTCTATAGCCTTTGAACCTTTCTGCCCATTCTCATCTAAAAAACTTCAGGCGATACTCGGGCTGGCAGAAGATAAAAAAGAAATATGTCCTGTGAGTGTCAGAGAGGGTAAAATAAGCTGGGATATGCTTTCAAGAACAGACTTCTTAAAAGAAGGAGATAAGATAGGCACTCCGGAGCTTTTGTTCAGCAAGATAGAAGATGAAGCCATACAGGCCCAAACAGATCGCCTTGCTGCCATTAAAAAGGCTAACAAAGAAAAAGAACAAAAAGACGCAGCAAGCCGTCCTCTGCCGCTAAAGCCGGAATGCACCATAGAAGA
Organism: Bacteroidales bacterium UBA3709; assembly: GCA_002372015.1. Taxonomy (GTDB): domain Bacteria; phylum Bacteroidota; class Bacteroidia; order Bacteroidales; family UBA932; genus Egerieousia. The sequence continues at coordinate 31,307 of DFIA01000002.1, forward strand.
CTTTGACAAAATAGACATACGAACAGCAACCGTTATAGAGGCAGAAGCTGTACCTAAAACAGATAAACTGCTTAAACTAACCATAGATACAGGAGTAGATAAAAGAGTAATAGTTTCCGGTATTGCAGAGTATTATAAGCCAGAAGATATGCTCGGCAAGCAAATCTGTATCTTAGCCAATCTACAGCCTCGCAAGATAAGGGGCATAGAGAGCAATGGTATGATTCTTATGGCAAAAGATGCAAGCGGAAAAATGAAGTTAGTAACTCCGCAGGAAGCAATAACTAACGGTGCCATAATAGGATAACAGAACAGTAAGCCAAATGAACAAAAACAAGTTTATTTGGTTTTGCCATGGCGAGAAAAGCTGCGCGAAAGCGACCTTAGGTTTTTAAGAGCTTAGAGGTTATACTTCAGGATTTCCAATTCCTCTTGAGTGTAAAGAATCTTCTCCAATATAGGCATGAGAGAATCTTTGAAGATAAATATGAGCAACACCAATATGATTAGTATTGCAACTATTAGTACAAAATAAAGCAATACTGTTGCTCCCCTGCCCTTACCGTTGCCTCTACTCTCACTCCATTCATCGCTATCATCGCTATCGTTGCTATCGTTGCTATCGTTGCTATCGTTGCTATCCTCATTCTGGTTTTCTTCCAAGCTCTGCACGGTATTCTCTTCTATCTTCGGCACAGTATTCGTTTCCAAGGCCTTGTCTGAATGCTGTTCTGGTTTTGCAGACGAATTATCTTCTCGCAAATCCAGAGTAGATAGCCCAAAGGTTTCTGCAGACAATTCCAGTTCTGGAACCGTTTCTACAGAAAAACCGTCCCTAATATCGTATCTGAAAGTGCCAAAACCTTCCAAATAGAACTCGCCTTTTTTTTCCAAGGTTTCTCTAAGACTATCTATATCCTGATACAAAGCCCTTTTGGCCGCCATTTTAGAAATTTCTTTGATCTTGGCATATTCATTCAGAAGCACATCATTAGAGGCCAAGCTGTAGTTATCAAAAACCAATTTTCTGGACGGAGGGGTTACTACTAAGCCATTCTCTGAAAACGAAGACGGTACATCTTCCAACTTTGCAGCTCCCATAAACGGCAATATAAGTTCGCCATCGCGGAGAACTATTGTTTTAAACACAGAAGAAAGAGTAACAGTATCCATTGTTCGCATTATTACACCGCAAAATTACATTAAATTTTATTTCTAAGCATTATCGCCTTTCTCTGCACCCGCCAAAAAATATATTGTAATTTTGCAATCAGCTATAGGCCAAAGACTATTTACAAAAGTCATAGTGAGAAATTATGTTCAGATTTAATTAGGGAATAATATTTTATGTCGTTGATTTTACTATTATTGATAATGTTGTCGGTTGTATTTTCTGCCCTGTATTATAAGAAGAAAAGAAGCAAGAAAGTGTTATTTTGGATTATTATCTGGAATGCTTTACTGATAGCAGGCATCTATTTTTTACTATCAACCATAGTGGATAATATGATTTAAGTACGGCCTACCTAACAGATAAACACATTTGCTCTACTCTCATTGCTCCTTGACTCTACCCAATGCAAATTCTTCTAAAAGATTTGGAACATTATTAAAAAAAATATACTTTTGCAGTCGCAAATGCAAATTCTGCCTGCATAGCTCAGTTGGTTAGAGCACATG
>DFIA01000062.1 GCA_002372015.1 Bacteroidales bacterium UBA3709
TTGACATGACGAGAAACTTTTCGATGAGCCAGATGAGCAAAGCAAAACTTGTTTTAGATTTGCCATGGCGAGAAAAGTTGCAGTAAAAAGTTGCAGTAAAAAGCTGCGTTAAAACGAACATTTAATTGTTATAGACAATGGATAAACAACTTCAGTTTGATTTGAGTTACCTGCAGATGGCAGGTATCTGGGCTCGTAACTCTTATAGCAAAAGGTTGCAGGTGGGGGCTTTGTTAGTAAAAGACAGAATGATAATTTCTGATGGCTATAACGGTACGCCTTCAGGTTTTGAGAATGTATGCGAAGACGAGAACGGAGTTACAAAGCCATACGTACTACACGCTGAGGCTAACGCTATTACAAAGGTGGCTAAGTCTGGTAATTCTTCAGAAGGAGCAACTCTATACATTACAGCTTCTCCTTGTATGGAATGCGCTAAGCTTATTATACAGAGTGGAATCAGAAGGGTTGTGTATAGAGATTCGTACCGCTTGGATGATGGAATAAAGCTTTTGGAAAGAGCTGGAATTCAGGTGGAGCAGATAGATGCTGCTACTATAGAAAAATTTGAAAAAGAAATAGACGATGCACAGAAAGCTTAAAGAACTTTTGGATAATCCGTTCTTTCACGGATTTATATTTATACTGCTGGCTGTTTTTTTGGCAGGGCATATAAGCCGTTGTGTAAGAAATAAAAACAAGATGGCTAACAACCTAATCAGAACTCCGTGGGCAAAAATGCTTTTGGTTATGGATCAGATAGATAAGAATTATGCAGATTCTATAACCTATGATCAGGTTTTAGATAAGGCCATACCAGCTCTGCTGACAAGTTTAGATCCTCATTCACTATACCTCCCTCCTACAGACTTGCAGCAGGCAGATGACCACCTGCGAGGGAATTTCAGCGGTATAGGGGTGGAGTTTAATGTTCCAAACGATACGGCAGTAATTGTAAGCGTTATACCCGGCGGGCCGAGCGAAAAGGCGGGATTGAGAAGCGGAGACCGTATTGTTAGCGTGGAAGATACAATTGTGGCCGGCGTTAAGTTCAATCAAGATTCTTTAATACGGATACTACGAGGCCCTATAGATACTAAGGTTAGGGTTGGTATTAAAAGAAATGGAGAAAAAGATGTTCTTTCTTTTGATATTATTCGTGGCCTCATTCCTGTGCATAGTTTGGATGCGGCTATAATGCTGACTCCTAAACTGGGGTATGTGAAAATTTCTACATTCTCTCAAAGTACTCATAGGGAGTTTATTGCGGCGGCGTTGAGCTTACTTGACAAGGGTATGGAGTATATGCTTTTAGATCTTAGAGATAACCCTGGCGGATACATGGATCAGGCCTATCTTCTTGCTAACGAATTTTTAAATAAAGGAGATATGGTGGTGTATATGGAGGGCAGAATGAGAAAGCGCGAAAATTTTTTGGCAGAAGGTAATGGCAGGCTCAAAAATCTGAAACTTTATATTGCCATCAACGAAAACAGTGCGTCTTCAAGTGAGATTGTGGCGGGAGCCATTCAGGATAACGACAGAGGTGTGATAATAGGCCGCCGCTCTTTTGGAAAAGGGCTTGTGCAAGAACCTATATACTTTTCGGATAATAGCGGTATAAGACTTACGGTAGCAAGGTTTTACACGCCATCTGGCAGGTGCATACAAAAGCCTTATACGGCAGATTACAATTACGACATATTAGAACGATTTCAGAGGGGAGAAATGCGTTCGGCAGACAGCATAAAGGTTAATGATTCTCTAAAATACACCACAGTGCATGGGCATACGGTATATGGTGGCGGGGGCATAATTCCAGATGTGTTTGTGCCGATAGATACTACGGGAATAACAGACTTTTTGATAAAGGCAAACCGTAAGAGCTTGCAGATGAAGTTCAGCTCCATGTTTGCAGACAGGCACCGTAAAAGGCTTACAGAAATTGCAGATACGGTAAGCTTAGAGAAACTTTTTACAGAAGAAGATCTTGCAACCCAATTCAAGTTGTATGCAACAGCACAAGGAGTAAAGCCAACGGCAGAAGAATGGGCTATCAGCGGTGGAGTGCTCATACGCCAGCTCAAAGGGCTTATCGGCCGCTATTCTGCAATGAAAGAAGATGCATTTTATCCGTATATTCTTGAAATAGATAATCTTGCAGATAAGGTAAAAGAGTTGGTTTCTGAATCTGCTAAGCAAGAAAACAATTAAAAGCCACACATATTATGAAAAAAATCGTAGGTATAGCTTCTGATCACGCAGGGTTTCAGATGAAAGAATATCTTAAAAGTCTTTTTGATTATGCCGGATATGAGATAAAAGATTTTGGAGCTCATTCTTCAGACAGCATGGATTATCCAGATTCGGCACATCCGCTTGCGGAGGCCGTAGAAAAAGGGGAGGTTGAATTTGGGGTTGCGATATGCGGGAGTGGTAACGGTATAAATATGACCCTCAATAAACATCAGGGTATAAGGGCTGCCTTATGCTGGAAGCCGGAACTTGGTGCCTTGGCAAAGCAACACAATAATGCCAATATAATTTCTCTGCCGGCAAGATTTATCTCCGAAGAAATGGCAAGGGATATAGTAAGGGCTTATATGGCAGCAGAATATGAAGGAGGAAGGCATCAGCGCAGAATAGATAAAATACCTGTGTGCTGCAATAAATAAACCTGATGTCTGCAAATAGCACAATACATCCTCTTGTTATAGACAAGAATAACTTGTTGCCTCTGGAGCGTTCGCAGGAAGCATATCCGCAGGGTATAATTTTTCCGGTGGACAAGCCTTATAGGTGGACCAGTTCAGATGTGGTTCGGAAGATTAAGTACATTCTCAGAAACCATTTTGATACAAAGAATGTGAAAATAGGGCATGCCGGCACATTGGATCCGCTTGCTACGGGCTTATTGCTGGTATGTGTAGGCAAGGCCTGCAAGCTCTCAGAAGAATTGCAGGCAGAAAAGAAAGAATATGTAGCGGAATTTACTCTTGGGGCCACAACCCCGTCTTTTGACAGAGAGCATCCGATAGATTCTGTTTATCCTGTATCGCATCTTTCTGTTGAAAAGATGCAGAGGGCAGTGGAAATCCTAAAGCAGCAGACTTTACAGATGCCGCCGGCTTATTCTGCCAAGTATGTAAACGGAACAAGATCTTACTACCTTGCCCGGAATGGAGAGGAGGCGCTTCTTCAGCCGGCTCCTATAAAAATTTATGCGGCAGAACTGCTCCATGCTCGGTGTAATGCAGAAGTGTTTGATACGCACAGCCCTCTTTTAGAGGAGATAACACGGCCTTCTTACGGAGAAGATGATGAGCATAACAGTTTTGTGGTAAAGAAGAGAATAGCGGCAGAAGAAGGGAGGCTTGTGGAGCACTTCATATCAGATTCGCTATTGCCTGTAGCGCAAATTAAAAATCTGCCTACTGCGGTTGTGAGAATCGAATGCAGCAAAGGTACCTATATACGGTCTATGGCCAGAGATTTTGGCAATTTACTATCTTGCGGAGCCTTTATGTCTGCTCTCAGGAGAACAGCTTCCGGAGGTTTTAGGGTAGAACAGGCGTTAGATCTGAAGAATTATTTCAACTTATTGTAACCTTTTCTTTTCTGCCTCGTATAATACTTTGCCTGTCGTGTACGGGCTCAAGTTTTTTTTTATGAAATTATCACAATTTAAATTTCCGTTCAGAAGCGATTTAATCGCAAAGGAGCCAACAAGATTCAGAGACGATTGCAAACTGATGGTTATGCGTCGCTCTACCGGCAAAATAGAAAACAAGCTTTTTAAGAACATTTTAGACTACGCTCGTGAGGGAGATATTTTCGTTCTCAACGATACGAAAGTTTTTCCGGCTCGTCTCAGAGGCAATAAAGAGAAGACGGGTGCCGAAATAGAAGTTTCTTTACTCAGAGAGCTCAATCATGAACAGAGGCTATGGGATGTGTTAGTAGATCCTGCCCGCAAGATAAGAATAGGCAACAAACTCTATTTTGGAGAGAATGATTCGCTTGTGGCAGAAGTTATAGACAACACAACTTCCAGGGGCAGAACTTTACGTTTCTTGTTTGATGGTAGCTACGAAGATTTTCGCAATACGCTTTTTAGCGTTGGCGAACTTCCTGTTCCTAAAGAAATTCGCCAGCATCCTCTACCGGAAGACACAGAAAATTTCAATACTATCTTTGCGGCTAATGAAGGTGCTATAGCTACTCCGGCAGCTGGCTTGCATTTTAGTAGGGAACTGTTTACTCGCATGGAAATCAAAGGTGTAGAGCGTACTTTTATAACTTCTCATGTGGGGCTGAGTAACTTTGGCGGGGTGGATGTAGAAGATTTGTCTAAGCATAAGATGGGCTCGGAGAGAATCATTATCTCAGAAGAGGCTGCAGAAAAGATAAATAAGGCTAAAGAAAATGGGCACAGAGTATTTGCCATAGGGGTTACTGTAGCAAGGGCTTTGGAAACTCCGGTTACAACAACCAATAGGGTAAAACCATTGGATGGCTGGACCAACAAGTTTATATTTCCGCCTTACGATTTTAAGATAGTAGATGCTCTTGTAACAAATTTTCATTATCCGCTATCTACAATGCTGATGTGTCAGTCTGCCTTTGGTGGTTATAATAAGGTTATGGCGGCCTACAAGCAGGCTATGCACGCGAAAGATGCTTCCGATTTGTACAGATTTGGAATTTACGGCGATGCTATGCTGATTGTATAGCACGTTATTGCAACATAAAAGTCAATTTTAAGTTATAGCCTTGAATAACGGTGGTTAGTTTATACCTTGCCACCGTTTGTTTTATGGATATTAAGGAAGAGGCTTTGTTGTGCGTTATAAGCCGTGTGCTTGTGTATCATCCGCTTTCGGGGAGAAGACTGCTGGAAGAAGCTGAAAGTGTAGAAATGCTTTTAAAATCAGGGGCTTCGCTTGTGAAACGGGTTATAGGTTCAGAAGAAATTGCAAACCTGCTGTTTTCAGATAGTATGTTATCTTGGGGTATGCAAGAGGCTTTATGGATGAGAAGCAGAGGAGTAAAACTTATATGTATAGTATCAGAGTCGTATCCAAAACTGTTGAAAGAAATTCCGTTTGCTCCGTTTATGCTATATTACAGGGGCTCGGCGGCATTGGCAGATGATACGGTTAAATCTCTGGGCGTTGTAGGCACCAGAATGGCAACAGATTATGGGAGAGAGAACTGTTCTGCCATTATTGCCGGCCTTGTAAAGCATGTTAGAAAGCTGAGAATTATAAGCGGCCTTGCGGTTGGCATAGATAGTTGTGCGCACAGGGCTGCATTAGACAATTCTATAGAAACATTGTGCGTGCTGCCTTGTGGTATAGATTCTATTTATCCAAGCCGGCACAGAGAATTAGCAGTAAAAATTCTGGAGAGTGGGGGCGTGGTTACCGAGTATCCTCGTGGAACCAAACCTCTTAAACACAATTTTTTGCAAAGAAACCGCATAATAGCTGGTCTTTCGGAGGCTATTCTTGTGGTGGAGAGTCGTATAAGGGGAGGCTCCATGAGTACGGTAGATTTTGCCTCGTCATACAATAGAGATGTATTTGCAGTGCCCGGCAGAACGGACGATGTTAATTCTTACGGCTGTAATTATTTAATAAGTAAGAATATAGCACAGCTTTGCCTTAATCCTTCCACTATAGTATCTTCTATGAGATGGACTAATGAGCATATTTCAGATATAATACAGCAACCAAGCTTGTTTTCTGCTTCCGATGGATTGAAGGAGAAAATATTGTTATCTTTATCACCCGTAAGAGGGATTGATGTAAACCAGCTTTCTTTACGTACAGGGCAAGACATACAAACTTTGCAGCTGTTGCTTATAGAGATGACTATAGAAGGCTTGGTAAGGCATAGTTCCTCTGGGTTATGGTTAAAGGCTTGATATGCGATTCATAGATACTCACACTCATTTGTACGAAGAGGCTTTTGACGATGATAGGGAGGTTGTTATACAACGCTCTATAGAATCGGGAGTGGATAGTTGGATATTACCTGCTATAGATTCAACTTATTTTCAGGCTCACTTGTCTTTATGGGAAAAATATAAAGACAGGGGAGCGTATATGGGTATGGGGTTGCATCCTACGTCTGTGGGCAAGAATTGGAAGGAAGAGCTGCAGTTTGCTATAGATCAGCTGACTACTTATCAAGATAGGTATATAGCTGTGGGAGAAATAGGCTTGGATGCCTATTGGAGCAAGGAGTTTATGAAGGAGCAGGCAGAAGTTTTGGCAACGCAATTAGACTATGCCGCCCAGAAGGAGCTTCCTGTTATAATACATGAGCGGAATGCTACAGAGCAAATGTTTGATATAATAAAGGCCTATAAAGGGCGTTTGACAGGTGTTTTTCACGCATTTACAGGGAGTATAGAAACTTATGAGAGAATTTCTGCGCTCGGCGGTTTTAAAGTTGGCATAGGAGGGGTTGTAACATTCAAGAATGCAGGTATTGCCGGTGTTGTTGCCGATATTCCGCTACAGGACATAGTTTTGGAAACAGATTCTCCTTACCTTACTCCAGCTCCTTTCAGAGGAAAGCGTAACGAGAGTTCATATATACGGTTTATTGCAGAAAAGATAGCCCAGATAAAAGATTTGAGTTTAGAAGAAGTGGCAGAGGCTACTTGCATGGCAGCTAAAAGTGTATTCAAAAATCTACAATAGATATGCAACGTTCAATACTGATGATTTATACAGGCGGTACTATCGGGATGAAGCAAGATGAGCAGACTATGGCTCTTGCACCGGTGGATATCAGCCAGATAGAGGAAGAAGTGCCAGAACTTAAAAAGTTTGGCTACAAAATAGAAACCTGTTCTTTTGACCCTGTTATAGACTCAAGCGATATAACACCCGCTTTTTGGATAAAATTATGTAAGGTTATAGAGGCTAATTATGATAAGTATGATGGTTTTGTGGTGCTGCATGGCACAGATACGATGTCTTATACAGCTTCTGCTCTGAGTTTTATGCTGGAGAATCTTGCAAAACCGGTAGTTCTTACGGGAAGTCAGCTTCCTGTAGGAATGTTACGCACAGATGGTAAAGAGAATATCATATCTTCAATAGAGATAGCAGCAGCGCAAGACGAAGATGGCCGCCCGATAGTTCCGGAAGTGTGTATATACTTTGAGAGTCAGTTGTATAGGGGGAATCGTACAACAAAATACAATGCAGAAAACTTTAGGGCTTTCCGTTCTGCAAACTATCCGGTGCTTGCAGATGTGGGCATACATATAAAGTATAATAGGCATCTTATACAATATCCTTTGGATTGGAAAAAACCTTTGAAAGTAAGGGATAAAATAGATACCAATGTGGCTATCTTAAAGATATTTCCCGGAATAACTCCACAGGCTGTAGATGCTGTTATGGGAACCAAGGGTTGCCGTGCAGTGGTCTTAGAAACTTTTGGAAGTGGGAATGCTCCTACCTCAGAATGGTTTATTTCTACTATGAAAAAGTGGATAGATAAGGGTATGATAATAGTTAATGTAACTCAGTGCTTGGCCGGAAAAGTAGATATGGGAGCTTATGCAACGGGAGTAGCGCTTAGGCAGGCTGGGGTTATAAGCGGCTATGATGCAACCACAGAGGCCATTCTATGTAAGTTATTTGTGCTGTTGGGGCGATATGGCTCTGCAGAGCGAGTGAAAAAGGAGATGCAGAGGGCTTTACAAGGAGAGTTTTCTGCCATTTAGGTTCTTTCCTCGATTTTTTTTTGCAACTTGTTTACATGTGTGGAAAAAAAATGCTATCTTGCACGTCGTTTTACGGAAAATAATAACAACATTGTTTAATACTTTAATCACAACAAAATTTATGAAAAAAATTTTCATGTTTTTGGCAGTAGCAGGTCTAATGGCCATCTCTGCCCAGAACGCAGTAGCTCAAGACGGGCAGGCTGAGGCTACAACCGAGCAGGTTGCTCCAGCTACAGAGGCAGCGACTACTTCTGCTGATCTTTTCAAGAATAAGTCGGATGCCCCTCTTTACCAGCAAATTAAGACCAAATTCATAGAAGGTGGTCCTGCTTTCATGGTGTGGGTTGTTCTCTGTTTGATACTCGGTTTAGCAGTAGCTATTGAGAGAATCATTTATTTGAGCATGGCTACAACAAACAACAACAAGCTGTTGGATGGAGTAGAAGAAGCCCTTAAGAGAGGTGGTATTGAAGAGGCTAAAAACCTGTGCAGAGATACACGTGGTCCTGTTGCTTCTATTTTCTATCAGGGTCTTTCTCACTACAATGAGGGTCTTGCCAGCGTAGAGAAGAACATTACTGCTTATGGTGGTGTTCAGATGGGTAAACTTGAGAGCGGTCTTTCTTGGGTTGCTTTGTTTATCGCTCTTGCTCCTATGTTGGGATTCTTGGGAACAGTAGTAGGTATGGTTGGCGCATTCGATGCTATCGAGGCTGCTGGTGATATTTCTCCAACCGTTGTTGCTGGTGGTATCAAGGTTGCTTTGATTACAACTATTGCCGGTTTGATTGTTGCGGTTATTCTTCAGATTTTCTACAACATCATTGTTGCTAAGATAGATTCTATAGTTAATTCAATGGAAGAGGCTTCTATCAACTTTGTAGATGTACTCACCAAATACAACGCAAAATAATTAATTTCAAAGAGATATGAAAGGCAAATCTTTGAAGATATTCTTTTATTTACTGCTGATAGTATCGGTTGCAATCGGGTTGTTGTTCCTCTTCCTCAATAAGGGTGAGAGCGACGACACTATGGTTTCGCCGTTGCTTAATTGGGCATACATTCTTTTAGGTCTCGGTGTATTATTGGCGTTGTTCTTGCCTTTGATTTACCGTAGCGGAAAGGGTGGAAAGTCCACACTTAGGAACCTTGGGTTCGTAGTGGCAGTATTGGTGATTTCTTGGTTGCTTGCTTCAGGTAATCCTGTACAGAGCCTGAGCCTCAGCGAAGAACCATCAAAGGCCGTTCTGAAAATGACGGACACTGTACTCATTATGTCTATAATTCTGCTGGCTGTAGCTATACTAACTACAATATTCAGCAGCCTTTTAAGGAGAAAGTCTTAAATAAATTTATAAAATGGCTAGAAAAACACCCGATATCAATGCTTCCAGTCAGGCAGATATTGCATTCTTGCTTTTGGTGTTCTTCTTGATTACCACCACTATGGATGTGGATAAGGGTATCTCAAGAAAGCTTCCTCCAATGCCGGAAGAGAATCAGCAGCAAGAAGAGGTGAAGATCAACCGTAGAAACATTGTTGTTGTGAAAATCAATTCACAAGACAGAATTATGGTTGGCTCCACTCAAACTGACGTAAGCCAGATTAAGGATAAGATAGTTGAGTTCCTGACTAACCCTTCGGATGATCCTAATAAGCCTGAGAAGGAAACTAAGTTTATCAAGGGCTTAGGAAATTATCCAGTATCCAAAGGTGTGGTTTCTTTGCAGAATGACAAAGGAACTTTGTACAATACGTACATCCAAGTTCAGAACGAAATTGTGAGAGCTATCAACGAGTTGAGAGATCAGTTCGCACAGAGTCATTTCGGAAAGAAATATGCATTGTTGGACGAAGAACGTCAGAAAATTGTAAAAGACGCTATTCCTCAGAATATTTCCGAGGCAGAGCCTAAGGATGTTAAAGCTAAAAAGTAAGGAGGTATCAAATGGGAAGGTTTAGAAAAAGCGAAAAGAAAGCTGCTCCTGCCATCAGTACAGCTTCTCTTCCAGACATAGTATTTATGCTATTGTTCTTCTTTATGATATCAACTTCATTCCGTCAGACAGACAAGTTGGTGCAGGTAAAGCTTCCTGCTGCCACCGAGAATGTCAAGTTGGAGAGAAAGGATCTGACTTCCTACATTTATGTAGGTTCTCCAATTCCTGCAAAGCAGGCTCAGTTTGGAACAGACTCCAGAATACAGCTTAACGATTCCTATAGGACAGTTAACGAAATCAGAGACTTTATCGCATCAGAAAGAGAGTCTCGTGCAGAGGGAGAACGCGATCAGATGACAGTTGCTATCAAGTCTGACGAAAATGTTCGTATGGGTATAATAACCGATATCAAACAGGAACTTAGACGTTGTTCAGCACTCAAGATTATGTATGTGGCTCGCCAGCTCGAGCAGCGTAACTAATCTGATGTAGAAAAATGTAAAAGAGGTGGCCGAAGCTTTTCGGCCATCTCTTTTTTTATCTCTATTTTTAGTACATTTGTTTCCAAATTGATTTTTTATGAGACAAAAATTTTCTTTTTCCAGACTTGCGCTATTCCTTTGTATTGTATTGTTGTGTATATCAGATTCTTATGCGCAGAATTCAGCAGTTTGCCATCATCAACAGAAAAAAGCTAAATATGTTTTCTTATTCATAGGCGATGGAATGGGATTCCAACATGTGGCTCTTACCGAGGCTTATCTTGCTTACAAACAAGGAAAAATAGGAAGTGAACCTCTGCAGTTTACTCAGTTTCCTGTTCTTGGTATGGCTACCACATATTCCAAGTCTAACATAATAACCTGTTCTTCTGCCTCTGCTACTGCTTTGGCTTCTGGTATTAAAACAAATAACAATACGGTGGGGGTAGATGCCGACAGCATACCGGTCTATCAAATAAGCTATAAGCTGAGAGATTTGGGCTACAAGATTGGCATTATGACAAGTGTTACCATAGATCATGCTACTCCGGCCGGTTTCTTTGGTCATAATATCAGCCGCAGGAACTATTTTGAGCTGGCTATGGAGTTACCTAAGAGCAATTTCCACTTTTTTGGCGGTGGTGGCTTTCAGGGTGCTCTCAATAAGGATATAGCTGATGCTGAGAGTAAAATTTACAAAAACCTCAACGATTATGGCTACACAGTGGCTTATGGTGTAGATGAATATAGGGCAAAAAAGGCCACTTCAAAGAAGATGTTGCTTCTGCAGAAAGGCGACAAGAAAAACAGCATACTTCCTTACGTAATAGGTCGTAAAGATAATGATCTTACTTTAGCTCAAGTTGTTACATCGGCTATAGACTATCTGTATGCGCCGGAGGAAAAGGGATTCTTTATTATGGCAGAAGGGGGAAAAATAGACTGGTCGGCTCATGCTAACGATCCTGCCGGTGTTATTATGGAAACCATAGATATGGATAATGCTATTAAGGTAGCCTATGAGTTTTACAAGCAGCATCCAGAAGAAACTCTCATAGTTGTAACAGCCGATCATGAAACAGGAGGTCTTGCTCTTGGCAGAAAGTCTGGTTACAGATACTATCTGAAATTTGTTGACGAGGCTATGCAGAAGTTTTCAGATATGGAAACAAATGCAGAGAATTATATGTCTAAGGAGGTGCTTGATACGGTTAGTACCAAGGCGAGAATAGGCTGGACTACTACCAGCCATACAGGAACTTATGTTCCGGTATTTGCTGTTGGGGCAGGTAGTGGCCGCTTTGCAGGCAGAATAGATAATACAGATATTCCAAAGCGTATAATGGAGGCTATGGGGGCTGTAGCACCATATACAGATCATTATTACAAGCGTAAGGCGATATTTGAAAAGGAGGCTCCTATTGGTAATAACGACATAGTGTTCTTGGGTAATTCTCTTACGGAAGGAGGAGATTGGGCAGGCTACTTTGCTGCAACAGAAAAGGCACTTAAAAAGAAGGGCGGTGCTATAAGAAATCGGGGAATAGTGGGAGATACTTTCGGAGGTATAGAAGCACGCTTGGATCAGATACTTCCTGGTTGTCCGGCTTCTATATTTCTATTGACTGGAGCCAACGATGTAAGCCACAATCTAACGGCAGATTCTATTGCAAACGGTATTATGGATGTGGTGCGCAGAATAAAGAGAGAAAGTCCAAGAACCAAGGTGTATCTGCAGAGCCTTCTTCCAATTAACGAAACTTTTGGGCGTTACCGTTTGCTTGCCGGCAAAACAGCAATGTTTTCTGAGATAAATGCAAGGCTTGAGAAGATGGCAAAGCAGGAGAAAATAACTTTCCTCAACATCTATCCACATTTCCTTGCCAACGGAGTAAAGGATGTTAATCTTCCGCCGGCAGAACAGGTACTTAATCCAAAACTTACGGCAGATGGTTTGCATCTTACAGCCGATGGATATAAAATTTGGGCAGATGCTATTAGAAAATATGTAAAATAATCTTACTTAAAGAGTAAAGTAATAAAAGATAATACTATCGTAACAAGGAGTTTATATTTATGGGTGAGTTTTCGCGTAAAAGCATTAAAGAGTTGTTCTTACAGCAACCAGGTTGTGATGTTGTAGTTAAAGGTTGGGTAAGAACCAAAAGAGGAAATAAAAATGTTAGTTTTATTGCTCTTAACGATGGAAGTACTATCCGCAATATGCAGATTGTGTGCGATGGTCAGAAGTTTTCAGAGGAACTGATGAAAGATATTACTACAGGCGCCTGCCTTTGTGTAAAGGGCAAGCTTGTGGAAAGTATGGGGCAGGGGCAAAGTGTTGAGGTTCAGGCAGACAACATAGAGATTTATGGTAAGGCAGATCCAGCAGACTATCCTTTGCAGAAGAAAGGACATTCCATGGAATTTTTGCGTGAGATTGCCCATCTGAGAATGAGGACAAACACTTTTGGCTGCGTGATGAGAATACGTAATGCCATGGCTTTTGCAATACATAAATACTTTAACGAACACGGATTCTTTTATCTTCATACTCCGCTGATTACAGAAAGCGATTGCGAGGGTGCCGGCGAAATGTTTCAGGTAACAACAATGGATCTGAAGAATATTCCAATAGATAAAGAAACCGGCAGTGTAGATTTTTCTACCGATTTCTTTGGCAAGCAAACAGCACTTACGGTAAGTGGTCAGTTAGAGGGAGAATTAGGGGCTACGGCGTTGGGTAAAATTTATACTTTCGGTCCTACTTTCAGGGCGGAGAACTCCAACACCCCTCGCCACTTGGCAGAGTTCTGGATGATAGAGCCGGAAATGGCTTTCTACGATAACTCCGACAACATGGAACTTGCAGAAGACTTTATAAAGTATTTAGTGCAGTATGCATTGGATAATTGTAAAGAAGACCTGGAATTTTTGAACAATATGTTTGACAAAGGTCTTATAGAACGTTTGCAAAGTGTTGTAGGTATTGCTTTTCAGAGGGTTACTTATACAGAAGCTATTGAGATACTGGAAAAATGTGGAGAAAAATTTGAATTTCCGGTGCATTGGGGAACAGATCTTCAGAGCGAGCATGAGAGATTTCTTGTTGAAAAGCATTTCAAGAAACCGGTTATTCTTACAGACTTCCCAAAGGAAATCAAGGCTTTTTATATGAAGCAGAACAGCGATGGAAAAACTGTACGTGGCATGGATGTTCTCTTCCCTAAGATAGGCGAGATAATAGGAGGTAGCGAGAGAGAATCTTCTTATGATAAGATAATGAACCGTATAAACGAACTCAACATGGATACAGCCAACCTTTGGTGGTATCTTGATACCAGAAGATGGGGGACTTGTCCACATGCTGGCTTTGGACTTGGATTTGAGCGCTTGCTGCTGTTTGTTACCGGCATGCAGAATATTAGGGATGTGATACCATTCCCTCGTACACCTAAGAATGCTGAGTTCTAAGATAATAGATTAAATATTTGATATATGCTGATTATAGGAATAGCCGGCGGTACAGGTTCTGGCAAGACAACAGTAGTAAGAAAACTCAAGAACTTGCTCAAAGAAGAAGATGTGGCAGTTATATCTCAAGACTCCTACTATAAAGACAGCAGCCATCTCACCTTAGAGCAGAAAGCGGCAAACAACTTCGACCATCCAAATGCAATAGATTGGGAACTACTGATTTCGGATCTTAGAAAACTCAAGAACGGAAAGCCTATAGAATCTCCGGTGTATTCTTATATTACATGTACGCGTAGTGCAACAGAAACAGTACACGTAGAACCGGCTACAATTATTATAGTGGAGGGCATTCTTATTTTTACCAGCGAAGAGCTGAGAAATATGTTTGACATATCCATCTTTGTAGATGCAGATGCAGACGATAGACTCGGGCGAGTTATTCAGAGAGATATTGAGGAGCGAGGCAAAACAATACAGCAGGTTCTAAAGCGTTATCAAGAAACAGTTAAGCCAATGCACTTGCAGTTTATAGAACCAAGTAAACGCTATGCCGATATAATAGTTCCTCAGGGTGGGCATAATAGGGTGGCTATCAGTGTTTTGATAGCTACTATAGAAAAGGCTCTCCTCACCAGAGGCCAGTAGCTGCAATAAAATATCCATAGATTTCTCAGTAGTATGGCAGAGATTCATGAACGAGAATAAGATAATTACAGATAAAGATATAGAGCGGTTTAGCAAAGCAGATAAGCTTAGCAAGCGTGCGGGTATTTATATCACAGTTATCTTTCATCTTGTGTTGGTAATAGTACTTCTGATTTTTTCCATATCTACGGTAACCAAGGGCGAAGTTTCGTTTATTACAGATTCAGAGGGCTTGATTCAAAAGCAAAAGCTTCTTGAAGAGGAACGACGGCAAGAAGAGATAAAGGCCATAGCTAAGGCTCAGTTGGAAGATCAACTTGCAGGGCGTGCTGTTAATACATACAAGGCGGTGCCTGTTTCTGGTAATTCCAAACTCAAAGACGACCGCAATACAGATGCCGATAAACTTTACAAAGAGGCAGAAGACTTACAACAACGCATAAAAGCTGCCGCAAAAATAAATACTTCTGAAGGGACGGATGATATATCGCTTCCTAAGGAAAAATCAGAAGTTGCAGAAGAGGTTAAACCTTACCAGGGGCCGTCTGTATTATATTGGATACTGGATGGCAGGAGAGCTTTTTCTTTACCTATTCCGGTTTATAAGTGCAAGGGTGGAGGTGATGTAACCGTGCAGATATATGTAGGCCGTAATGGTTATGTGCAACGGGCTATAATACTCGGCGATGTTTCTGTGCCAGACGAATGTGTTCGCAATGCCGCCCTTAATGCAGCACAACGCTCGCGCTTTTCTTCTAACGATATAGCTCCAGACCCGCAGTTGGGGCAGATAACCTATCGTTTTATAGCTCAGTAGATACGGACAGAATTTTTACTTTAAGGATTTCTGCCAGTTCCATGCAGAACGGAGCACTTCCTCTATAGGGGTATCGGCCTTCCAACCCAGCTCTTTTTCTGCTTTCTCAGGGTTTGCCCATACTTGTTCAATATCTCCTTGCCTGCGTGGAGCAATCTGATAGGGAAGATTTACTCCGGTGGCTTTCATAAAGCCGTTTACAAGTTCGAGTACGCTGAGGCCTTTTCCTGTTCCTAAATTATACACAAACCATCTGCCTGTTTTGGCAGCTTCTATATATGTTGGCTCGTCTATTGTATGGTTGTTGGAGTTACCGTCTGTTTTACTCAGGAGCTTGTCAATGGCTTTTACATGTGCATTGGCTAAATCTACTACATAGATATAGTCTCTTATACAGCTTCCGTCTGGAGTGTTATAATCGTTGCCAAAAACATTCAGATGATCTCTGATTCCTGCAGCTGTTTGAGTTACAAATGGCACTAAATTTTGTGGTACCCCTCTTGGGAGTTCTCCTATAAGGGCGGATGGATGAGCACCTATGGGGTTGAAATACCTCAAGGCACACACTTTCAGCCCTGGGAGAGCTATTACGCTGTCGGATAAAATTTCCTCGGCCATTTGCTTGCTTTTTCCATAAGGCGAAAGGCTTCTTTTCAGAGGAGCATTTTCTGCAATAGGCAGATGCTCTTTATCTGGTTGCCCATAGACAGTGCAAGATGAAGAGAATACTATATTTGCTTTCTCTGCCTGCTCGTTCATGAGAGATATTAGATTGAGCAGCGAAACTATATTGTTGCGATAATAGAGCAGAGGCTTATCTATACTTTCTCCAACGGCTTTACAGGCAGCAAAGTGTACCGCTCCTACTATATCAGGATGCTTCTTGAATACCTTGCTGAAAGCATCGTAGTTAGAACAGTCTATTTCTTCGAAATATACAGTTTTGCCCAATATTTTTTCTATGCGACCGATTACATCTCTTTCTGAATTGTAAAAGTTATCTACTCCTACAACATCGTAACCAGCTTCGCTCAGTTGAACCCATGTGTGGGAGCCAATGTAACCAGCTGCTCCCGTGAGAAGAATCTTTCCCTTGCTCATAGTGTTTCAAAAAAATTAAGTTTGTGTGCAAATTTAACTATTTGACAGAATTAGTGCAGACTTTAATGCCATTTATTTACAGGAAAGTCTATTTTTGCCTTAGATGCTACGGGCAATGCCCTATGTATTAGGTGTGCAGGAATTTATATTGAGTAATATATTATGAAAAAGAACATTATTCTATCATTGATAGGAGTGGCCTTGGGAGGGCTTCTTCTGTCTTCTTGTTCAGGTGGTAAGCCTGAGAGTGTAACCGCAGTTGTTGCCGGCCCCGACGGACAACCTGCTGCAGTAGTAGTTAAGTATGCAAAAGCTGTTTCTGCTCAGAGTGTTACAGCAGATGCTTACAAAATAGCCGGTCAGGAAATAGAGACTGTTTTTGTTACAGACAAAGATATTACAGCGGCCCCTGCAAAGTCTGAGTGCGATGCTTCTGCAGCCTGTGATTCTACAAAGCACGATTGTGCCCAAACTGCTGAAAAGGCAGAGTGCGACACTACAAAAGTTTGCCACAAGGCTGAGGGTGCAAAAGAATGCAAAGGCCCGGAGAGCGTAGATGGTGAGTATGTTGTAATTGTTCTGAAGAATAATTGTGCGGCACATGCCGGCAAGAAGCACGATTGCGGCAAAGCTGC
>DFIA01000059.1 GCA_002372015.1 Bacteroidales bacterium UBA3709
CCGGTGAGAAGCACGATTGCGGCAAGGCTGCCGGTGAGAAGCACGATTGCGGTAAAGCTGCCGGTGAGAAGCACGATTGCGGCAAAGCTGCCGACGAGAAGCACGATTGCGGCAAAGCTGCCGGCGAGAAGCACGATTGCGGCAAAGCTGCCGGCGAGAAGCACTGCAGCGATACTACAAAAGTTGCTTGCGATTCAACAAAGGCAGAGTGCAACAAGGCTCAGAAAAGTGAGCTTGCTGTTCCTGCAATAACAGTAGAGCAGGTTAAAGAAATAAAATATGTAGATGGTGGTGCTGTAAAGGCATGGGGAAAGGCTTTTTCTGCAACAAAGGCAGTTCCTTGTATGAAGAAGAAAGGACACGGAGCACATCATCATGGAGGCGAGACTGCAAAGTAAGTTTTATAGATAAAAATGGAATGATGTATGGCTTTTTAGGTCATACATCATTTTTTTTTATTCTGTTGTTAAGTCTGTTAAGGTTCTGTGGTAGTGGCAACTGAGAGGAGCCGCAAGTTCACCGTGCCAATTGTGCATTCCGCCTCCCATGCAGTTCTTGAATTGGCGACATTCAGAACAGATGCTTTTACGAGCCCAGTTTCGGTTTCTGAAAGCCCCGAACTTGTTCTGCCAGACTTCATAAAGATTATCACAATAGATATTGCCTTGCGAAAATGCATCGCGATCTATATTTGGGCAGGCGCAAATTCTGCCATCTATTAAAACGGAGGCTATATTTATTCCGGCATGGCAGAAGAACCTAACCGGGCGTACCTTTTCTTCGTACTTTCCAAGGTAACCTTCGCAACTGAAGGCTACCTCCATAATCTGCTTTGAATCAATATCTGCTTTGCGGAGAAGCTCTCTTTTTTGCTGAATGAAATCCATTAGTTTTACCATTTCCTGATTGGTTAGATGCAGCTCCGGTTCATCTACGGCTCTGCCGATAGGAATAATGGTAAAGATTCGCCACTTCTTAACGCCAAGCGACAGTAGAAGCTGGTACATATCTTCTAAATAGTTAATAGTGCGCCTGTTTATGCAACTTACTACATCGAAATCCAGTAATCTATCGCTTGCCGCTACTTGTATGGCTTCTATTGTTCTTTGGTAACTATTGGGATTGCCTCTCATCCAATTATGATCTTCTCCTATGCCGTCTAAGCTGATAGTTAAGGCTTTAAGGCCAGCTTGCATGAGCTTGTGGTGTGTCTCTTTTGTATATAGATAACCGTTGGAAACGATGCTCCAATAATACCCGCGTTTAGTTATTTCTTCTCCAATCTGCACTAAATCCGGCCTTAACAAAGGTTCGCCGCCGGTAATTACAACAATCAGCCGTTCTGTATTGTACTTTTGCCGTTTAGAGGGTTTGTGTTTTAGCGGCTTATGTTGGTGCGTTGGATTTGGAATTGTGTCTAAGGCTTTTAGAAAATCTTCCATAGGCATATCCTTGTCTTTGCTGGAAGCAAAGCAGTCGCTACCGCAATGACGACAAGAGAGATTGCACCTTTGAGTGCATTCCCAAAAAAGATAATTCAGCTCGTGAACTTTGGTTTCGAGCTTACGGAATTGCCTAAATAGAAATGGGAGCATCCTATTTCTTTTGCAGATATATTTTCAGTGTATCATCTGTTTCTGCAGTGTAGCTAATGGCTGTATCTTTTTGAACGAAGCCCTCTGCTTTTACAGTGAATTCGAAGATAGGATTAAGTCTTTCCGGAAAAGTGAAAGATATGGTAGCTCTTCCGTTTGCGCCTGTAGTAGTGCTATCTGTTTGGGTGTGGCCGTTATTGCTGCACTTGGCATAAATTTTAGCATTGCTTAGAGCTTGCGTGCCATCGGCATTAAAGACTTCAAAAGAGAAATTCTTTTCTATCGGCTCATAGATACCGGTAGGTGTGCCATAGCAGGCCTGAAAGACAAACAGCGCTGCTGTAAGCGAGCAGCCCTTTAAAAAATTTCTAAACCATCGGAATTTCATAGCTGTACTTTTTTAATCTCTCTGAGCAAATATAATAACTTTTTAGATAACTTTGTGTACAAGTTAATTTTGGGCTATGGCAGGTCAGTGGCAGAAACAAATAACTTTTGACCGTTTTATCAGGGGAGTTCTTGCGATACTCCTCGTTGTGGGTATTTTTTTATTGTTGAAGCGTTTAAGTGGAGTTCTACTGCCGTTCTTTGTTGCGTGGCTTATGGCTTATTTGCTGAATCCCCTTGTGTGCTTTTTCCAAAAGAAATGCAAGATGAAATACCGAATCTTAGGCATTCTTTCTGCGTTTATTGTAGTTGGAGGGGTATTGTATGGAGTTTTTATGCTTATGATTCCTCCAATGTGGAGCGAGGTGCTGAAGGTTAAAGATATGTTGGTTTCGTATATAGAGGGAGATTATTCTTTTGGCGGTCTTTCAGATCTTGTAAAGAGCTTTTTAATGGAGCATTTGAACATAGATAAACTGAAAGGTATATTTTCTGTAGAGGGCCTGTTTTCGCTTTTTGAAGATTCTATGCCAAAGTTATGGGGGGTGTTGACCAGCTCTTTTAGAGCTCTTTCCGGAATACTCTCTCTTACAATGGTACTTCTTTATACGCTTTTCATACTTCTGGATTACGAAAAATTCTCCAGAGGCTGGGTTTTTATGTTGCCTGCAAAAATGAGAGGAACGGCAAAGCAGTTGGTGAATGATGTTAGGGCTGGTATGAACAAGTACTTCAAAGGGCAGGCTATTATTGCAATTAGTGTGGGCATACTCTTGAGTATAGGATTTCTGATAATAGATTTTCCGATGGCTGTGGCATTAGGATTATTCTTTGGGTTATTGAATATGGTGCCTTATCTGCAAGTTGTGGGCTTTATACCGGCAATTCTTTTGGCTGTTGTTAAAGCAGCCGATACCGGCCAGAGTTTTTGGTTAATAATGCTGGCTTTCTTTGTGGTATTTGCAGTGGTGCAGACAATACAAGATACCATACTTACTCCTAAAATTATGGGCAAGGTAAGCGGTTTGAATTCTGCCATAATACTGCTCTCGCTTTCTATTTGGGGCAGTTTGCTCGGCATTCTTGGCATGATAATAGCCATACCGCTAACAACATTGCTTCTTACTTATTACCAGAGATATATAGTAAAGATACCAGCCAGGCCTTCTCCTGAAATCGGACCTCCGGCAGATATTCCGGAGCAGGATACATCGGAAATATTACCTATATCGGACGAACCGCCGGCTTACGATATATCGGCAGAAGATTATAAAGAAAACGATTATAATAAAAAGCAGAACAATGAAAAAAATTAGTATTATTCTATTGGCTATTATTGCAATAGGCATTTTTTCTTCTTGCAAGAACGAAAAAGAAGTGGTGGGTAATCCTAAGGATTATATTGATGATATGAAGGCCGGACTTCTCTTAGAAATGAGCGAACCGGCAGCAGAGGTGGATTCTTTGGCAGTAGATACGGTAGCGGAAGCTGCTAATGCGGAGATTGAATAGCAGGATATGAGAGAACTGAAATGTCCTAATTGCGGAAAAATATTTTCTGTAGATGAGGTTGATTATGCCGCAATTGTATCTCAGGTTAGAGGCAAGGAATTTGATGAAGAAATAAGCAGGCGAATAGTGGAGCTTCATAAGCAGCATGAGGCTCAGCAGCAGGCATTAAAAGCAGAGAGTGATAAAGCACTTGAAATAGCGGTTCTTAAACAACAGCAGCGGGCACAGCAATCTTTGAAAGAAAAAGAGGCAGAAATAGCAGATTTGAAGGCCGCTGCCAAGTTACTTGCATCTAAGGCAGAACTTACAGAAAAAAATATCAGAGATGAGTATGAGGGAAAGTTGAAGCTGTTTAAAGCAGAATCGGAGGTGCAGCTAAGTGGGCTAAAAGAAGATTACGAAGCCAAACTCAGGGTAGCACAGGAACAGGTAGATTACTATAAGGAACTGAAAGCCAGATTGTCTAATAAGATGATAGGGGAATCCTTAGAAACTCATTGCAGTACAATATTCAATGGAGAAATGCGTTCCATGTTTCCCAACGCATATTTTGAAAAGGATAACGACTCTTCCGGAGGCTCTAAAGGCGACTTTATCTTCCGCGACTTTGACGACAACACAGAGTATATATCCATTATGTTTGAAATGAAAAATGAAATGGATAATACTGCCACTAAACATAAAAACGAAGATTTTTTTAAGAAGCTTGATGCAGACCGCACTGCAAAGAAGTGTGAATACGCTGTGTTAGTGTCTTTATTAGAGCCAGATAGCGAACTATATAACATGGGTATTGTGGATGTTTCTTATAGGTATCCTAAAATGTTTGTCATACGCCCACAGTTCTTTAGATCTTTTATTGTGCTGCTGACTAATGCTGCAAAGGGTAGCATTGCTTACAAGAAGGAGTTAGTTGCTGTAAGACAGCAGAATGTGGATGTATCCAATTTTGAAAATGAAGTGCAGGCTTTTAAGGAGGCATTTGGCCGTAATTACCGCCTGGCTTCAGAAAAGTTCAAAACAGCCATAGATGAGATAGATAAATCTATTACTCACCTGCAGAAGATTAAGGAAGCCTTGCTTGGCTCAGAAAATCAGCTTCGTTTGGCAAATAGCAAGGCGGAAGACCTTTCCATTAAGAAACTTACTCGTAACAATGCCACAATGAGGGCAAAGTTTGAAGAAGCAAAGCAGGTAAAAGATTAGTTTTTAATTGATTTCCATGCTTTTTTTGCAGTTTCTGCGGCGGAATTTGCTATTCTTTTAGCCTTCTTTGATATATTTTTAACGGTAGCCTTTGTTTTCTTTGATACTTTTCCTGCAAAATCTTCTGCATCTTCTCCTACCTGCTGGCTGCTGCGAGTTATCTTGTCTTTAACTTTTCGGCCTCTGTCTATGGCTTTCTTACCGGCTCTTGATACCTTATTGCCAAAGCCTTCTACAGCATCGCCAATGCTGTTCATTGTGGCATCGAGGCTGTTTTCTTTGTTGTTGAGGGTGGCTAAAACATATTGATTTTCTACGGTGGTTAGGCAAATATGATTTTTGAGCAAATGTCTTTCTCCGTTTCTCAGACTGCCCCAATAACTTGATAAATTTTTCTCTGAATCTTCAATGTCTTCTACAGCTGCATAGCCGTATTGTTCTTCTATCCAGCTTTTTATAACATCGTAGCGAGTTCTTAGCTGGGTTTGGTCGGAGTCTGTGTATATCAGTATTTGGCTTACTGTTGCGGTATCGGACAATATGGTGGCAGAAACCTTTATGCCATTTATCTTGCCATCTAAGGTGGTTGCTTCTGAGCCATCAGATGTGATTTTCTGTGTTGTCTGCCAACCTTTTTTATTGAGTTTTTTAATAAAATTGTTGCCGCTTGTATTCAGAGATATGCCGTCAAAGCGTATATGCTTAATGTTTCTTTGTGCAAATAGAAAATTGCTGGCAGAGAGAATAATTGCTGCGAGTAACAGTATAGCTGTTTTTTTCATAAAATTTAATTTGTGAATTTATACGGTTTTAATTACTGCAATTTTTGTGCAGTTTTTTGCCTTTTGCCTACCAGAATCACCAAAAAATATCCCATGAGGGCAGCGGCAAATGAGCCCATCAGTACGGCAACCTTTCCCATATTTCTTAACTGTTCAGTATATTGAGGGTAATCTCCGAACGATAAGGTATCTACAAAAACAGACATTGTGAACCCTATTCCTCCAAGACAAGCTACGGCAAATAGCATAGGCCAGGTAGCTTTTGCAGGCATAGAGCCTACATTTGTCTTTACAGCCATGAAGCTTGCCAGCGTAATGCCTATTGGTTTTCCGAACAGCAGACCAAGTACGATGCCCATGCTTACGCTTCCTAACTCTGGGCTGAATCTGAAAATATTGAAGTATTCTAAACTTGGTATAGTAACACCGGCATTTGCGAGAGCAAAAATTGGCATTATAATAAAGTTCACCCATGGACTGAGCGCATGCTCAAGTCTGTAACTCATGCCAATACTGTTTTTGGAGGTTTTGCTTATCTGCCTGAGTACGTGCCTTTGCGGGCCATTAGGGAAACCACATTCTTCTTCAACACTATCGTAGTCTTTGAGTTTTTTTGAAAAGATTTCTTTCTTATGCAGATAGTATTCTTTGCTGTATCTTGGAGTAAACGGAACAAGGAATGCCATTACAACACCACTCATAGTGGCATGAAGACCAGAATAATAGAACAGCACCCATACTGCAACAGCCGGAATAAAATAAAACCATGGCCTTTTTTCTCCAAGTTTATTCATCAATAGCAGAAGAAGTATTATGGCAATAGCAATTGCCAACAAGCCAAAGTTTATACTGCCACCGTAGAAAATAGCTACCACAAGAATAGCCATCAGGTCGTCTGCAATGGCAAGTGCTGTAAGAAAGACTTTCAACGATATAGGAACTTTATTGCCAAGTATGGCTAAAATACCTATAGCAAAAGCTATGTCGGTTGCGGTAGGTATGCCCCATCCACTTGCGGCTGCAGTGCCTTTATTTACAGCAAGATAAATTAAGGCTGGTACTATAACTCCCCCCAATGCTGCAATTACCGGCATTATGGCCTTTTTTGCAGAAGAAAGCTCTCCGTTTGTTACTTCTCTTTTGATTTCGAGGCCTACCGTAAAGAAAAAAATCACCATGAGAATATCGTTGATGAATTTTTCTACGGTCATATCCTTAGGAAAATAGAAACCACCCCCCGAAGGCGAGGTTACTTTTATGGCGAGGTCTGTTTCGAGTATGCTGTGGTATATATCCTTGGTAAATGGGAGATTGGCAAGAATCATTGCTATTATAACAAATGCTATAAGCACAACCCCCTGTGCCCACGGTTGTCTGGTAAATTTTTTACCTCTCGTTTCGAGATTTATTACACTCTTGTTCCATGTATATATCGGTATAAGCTTCATGTCTTATGATTTGTCCGATGTTATGCTAAAGAGGAAAAATATGCGGAAATACGCTTGCAGGCTTCTTTCTTGCCGATGAAATAAATTATATCGGATATACCCAATCCTTTTGTATTGCCTGTAAAGAAAAGTCTGAGAGTGTTCATTACGGCACCCATCTTCCACTCTTTCTGCTTAATATAAGATGTAAGCAGTTCTTCTATTTGATGGCAGCACAAGCTTTTATAGGAGTTAGGATTGTTGCTGCATTCGTGGTTGGGAGCAGAAAGGTTTTCTGCTTCTTGGTCTTGGAATGTTTTGAAGTTACTGTTGGCTATGAGTTGTTCTATTTCTTTGGCATGCTCCAGATTTTCCGGTGTGCAGAATTTCTTAACATCGCCATCATCGTATGCAGCAGGGGCTATGAACAGTGCTTTGCTTATGTTCCAAAACTCATTGACAAAGTGCGCCCGTTCCTTTATAAGTTCGCATACTTCTGTAAGGTATCTGTCTGAAAAAGTATCGGATATATTGGCACCTTCTTCTTGCATGGCCTGAATTAGCAGTGGACGGAATTCTTTTGCCAGCAGCGCAGATGAGCGTTTTCTTAAATACTGCTGATTAAACCACTTGGCTTTATCTGCATTGAATCTTGCTCCCGATTTCACAACTCTTTCCAAGCCGAAGACCTCTACAAGTTCTTCTAATGTAAACAGTTCTTGTTCCGTGCCCGGATTCCAGCCCAACAATGCAAGAAGGTTTACAAAGGCTTCCGGATAATAGCCATCTTCTCTGTAGCCTCGCGAAATTTCTCCTGTTTCCGGGTTAGTCCATTTGAGAGGAAATACAGGGAACCCTAATCTGTCTCCATCTCTCTTGCTGAGCTTTCCTTTGCCGTCTGGCTTGAGCAGTAGGCTTAAATGGGCAAAGCGAGGCATTGTGTCTTCCCACCCAAATGCTTTATACAGAAGATAATGTAGCGGAAGGCTTGGTAGCCATTCTGCGCCTCTGATAACTTCTGTGATTTCCATTAGATGGTCATCTACTATGTTTGCAAGGTGGTATGTAGGTAATTGATCTGCAGCCTTCCACAGTACCTTATCGTCTAAGGTATTTGTATCCACTTCCATTTCTCCGCGTATCAGATCGTTCATTTTTACTGTCTGATTTTCCGGAATTTTGAAGCGTATGGTCCAGGTATCTGTAGTTTCTTTGAGTCTATTAACTTCTTCCGGTGGAAGGGTAAGGGAGTTTTTTAATTTTATCCTAGACTCGTAGTTATATATAAAGGTCTGTTTTGCAGCTTCGGCTTCTGCTCTTAGTTTTGAAAGTTCTTCTGCAGAGTCAAAGGCATAGTAGGCATAGCCGTTTTTTACGAGTAGCTCTGCATATTCCCTGTATAGGTGCTTGCGCTCGCTTTGACGATATGGTGCATGAGGATTCTTCTCACTTTTGTTGCTTGCTATGCGGTATGGTTCAGTTTCTATGCCCTCGTCTGGAACAATGCCGCACCATGCTAAAGATTCGAGAATGTATTCCTCTGCCCCTGGAACAAATCTTTGAGAATCGGTGTCTTCTATTCTCAAAATAAACTTTCCGCCCCTTTGCTTGGCAAACAGGTAGTTGTATAAAGCAGTTCGTACTCCTCCCATGTGCAATGCCCCAGTGGGACTTGGTGCAAACCTTACTCTTGTTTGTTTAGCCATATTTTAATTATTGCTTATGTTTCTTTAATCTTGTGTTTTATACAGATACCTGTTGTTTGGTATAACAGCCTGTCCCTCTTGGGTGCCGGTAATTGAGAAACTGTTGTTTGTGCCTCCAAGGTTTCTTTTCTTATCGTTTCTTCTTTCGTATGCCGGCGTTCTTTCCAACTCCAGTATCTGATTATCGTCGTCTGTAATCAGAACCGGCTTGCTGTTGCCTCTGTGTTTTTGTGGAGTGATGTCTTCTTTTAGGAGTTCTCCATGCGGCAGACTTGTTTTTTGAGGCGTCTTAAATATATCGCGTGTTACCTGAGTTTCTTCTTGGCGTCCTGGAATAACAATTGGAGTATCATTACCTGCAGGCAGGTTCAGTACATCAAATCCTGTGGCAATTATGGTTATGCTTACTTTATTACCAAGAGACGGATCATATACCAGTCCTCTCTTGAAATTTGTAGGTGAGCCGGTAAAGCTTTTTACATTTTCAAGAGCCTGGCGTAATTCGGCCATTGTAAAATTATCGTCGGAGCATGTTACATTCACCAAAACACCTTTGGATGTACTGAGGTCGCAATCGCTCAAAAGGGGCGATTTCAGAGCTTCTTCTACAGCTTTTACAGCCCTGTCTTCTCCTTCTGCCTCACCGATTCCCATGGTAGCCATTCCGCTGTTTCCCATAACCATTCTTACATCGTTCATATCTACATTAATCTCTCCTTCTGTGGTAACTATCTCAGCGATGCTTTTTACAGCCGTAACAAGAACTTCATTAACCTTTGGGAAGGCTTGCCTTGTAGGCAGATCGGCATAAACTTCATAGATTTTCTGATTATCTATGATAAGCAGGCTGTCAACATATTGTTTGAGATCATGTAGCCCTTCCATTGCTCTATCCATGAAGGCTTTTCCCTCGTCTCTGAACGGCAGTGATACAACACCCACCACCAATTTGTCGAGAGATTTTGCAATTTCTGCAACCACCGGTGCTGCTCCGGTGCCGGTACCGCCTCCCAGACAGGCGGTAACGAAAACCATTTCAATTCTTTCTGGCAGTGCTCTTATTATATCCTCTCTGCTTGCCAATGCGGCTTCTCTTCCTCTTCTCGGATTCAGACCTGCTCCCAAACCTTTGGTTACATTAATTCCTAAGCAGATTTTTTCGTCTATAGGATTGGTTTTCAGAGCTTGTGCATCTGTATTGCAAATTGTAAGATCTATGCCTTTTAATCCGCTTCTATAGATTTCCTTAGCAACGTTGCTCCCGCCTCCGCCAACACCAAACACTTTGATAATGGCGTTAGATTCAGGAAAATCTACAGGATAATCGTTGAAATTGTCGTCTATATATTCCATAACTCAGGAGAATTTCAATTATACTTTATTGGATTTGCTGTTGAACAGATTTTCAGTGTCGAACAATCCAGTGATTTTTTCTTTAAGACTCTTCCCTTTCGCTTTTTTAGGTACAAGCACCAGCTCATCTTCTGTGTCTGTAGCTTGAATGCTTTTACCAGAAACTGTTGTTTGCTGGAAACAATTTGTTAGAACCAGGTCTTCCTCTTCAATCTTCTGGAATGCGTGTATCAGCATACCTGCCACCGTAGAAGATTTAGCGTCTTTACACATATCGCATGAAGACGGATCTATGGTAAATGTGTTAGGACTTCCAA
This sequence comes from Bacteroidales bacterium UBA3709, assembly GCA_002372015.1. Lineage (GTDB taxonomy): Bacteria > Bacteroidota > Bacteroidia > Bacteroidales > UBA932 > Egerieousia. Next base: position 10,286 of record DFIA01000059.1, read on the forward strand.
GTCTTGCCTCGTAACCAGTAACAAAGTTGGCAAGGTTGGTAAGGTTTTCTATTTTTGATCCACCTCCTGTAAATACCATTCCGCCACGTATATAGTCTTTATAACCAGATTGCTCTACGTGATAACACACTGCTTCTAAAATTTCTTCCATTCTGGCCTGAATAATTCTGGCAAGAACTTTAACAGAAACTTCTTTGCCGTTGCCGGCTCCCATAACTGCCAATAGTAGTTTCTTGTTTGGTTCTGCATAATCTGAGAAGCAGCTTCCGTGATTAACCTTTATAAATTCGGCCTTATCTGCTGTTATATTGAAACCTGCACAAATATCGTTTGTTATGGAGTTGCCGCCAAACGGTATGATTCCGGCATATCGTACTACATTGCGTGATATTACGGCTACATCTGTAGTGCCACCTCCTATATCAACTAAAATAGAGCCGAGTTCCATTTCGTCTTCTGTGAGCACAGATTTGGCAGATGCTATTGGTTCTAAAATAACATCTAAAACTTCTATTTCTGAGAGTCTTAGAGTGCTTTCTATTATTTTCTTAGAGTTTTCTTTTGCCGTAAACAATTTGTAGCGCGCCAAGATATTGCGCCCCTCCATGCCAACAGGCTCGCTAACACTCATATAGTTATCTACATTAAAAGACTGTGGTACGGAATAGAAAACTTTTGCACCGTCTTCTACAATAGTGTTGTATGTATTTCTGGTAATTTCATTTATCTCTTTACTGCTGATAAGCTCAGAAAAGTCTTTTCTTTGAACTTGGAAAGGCTCTAATGATACGCACTTAATATCTTGCCCGGCAATACCTACGAATGCCTTTTTAATTTTTGCGTTAATCTGCGATTCTATACTTGCAAGCGCTTTGTTAAGAGCCATATTTGCGAGTCTGACATTTTCTACGCGTCCTCTTTTAATGCCTCTGGACGCCTCTTCTGCATAGGCTACAATTTTAACCCCTAAGGTGGTTTTCTTACCTACGGCAACGGCAACTTTTGTAGTTCCGAGATCGATGGCGGCAATCAAATCATTCATATCTTTTATCTGTTACTGGTTATTATTGTTAATTTTTAGTGCAAATTATTTGTCCTTTATACTTTAGATTAACACAGTTGTATTTATTCCAACCCACTTGTGGTACAATGTATTTGTAAAAAGAATAAAGTCTGCTGAACTTATCATCTATATTATCTAAGTTCCCAAATATAATCCGTTGGTTACCAACTCTTGTAACAAGTTCTACATCTGAAGCAGAATTGAAGAATACTTCTTCTACCTGTGCATTCCAGAAAGGATGCTTCTGCAGATACAGCCCCATTTGCAGTATCTTGTTAATGCAAGACAAACTGTCTTTAACCTCGCTTTGATTGGAGAGCATTTCTATAGGGATATTCCCCGTAAAAACAGGCACATAAGAAGGGTTATTTGTAACTAACGGAAATATGTATGCTGTTTCATCAACATAGAAACCTCCGTGCTCTATTTCTATCCTCAATATAGGTTTTCTTTGTAGTATTTCTATGTGCATGGTTCCGTCTCTTGTTATAAATGCCTGACTTTCTTTAACAACGCTTCTGTGGTTAAGCAGGGCTTCTATTTGTGCAAGGTTAATACTGTCTATTCTCTTTCCTATAACGCCTCCGCAGAAATGGTCTATTACATCTGTTATCTCTTTTTTTGTTATAAACTTATTTATAGAGCTGTCTAATAGGCTTACATCTATATGTTTACAGATTAAAGACGGCTTCTCTCTATCAACGAGTTCTCCTGCAAAATAGAAATAGGCAACCGCTGCAGCAGTAAATGCAGTGTAGAGTAGGGTGCCTAATACTATTTTCCAGGTTTTACTCATAGTTATCTGCTATTATTTGCGAAATGTTTTCTACATATCTGTCTATATTGCCGGCGCCAAATGTTACAAGAAGATCTATTTCTTTCTTTCTTATTTTCTCTTCAATTAACTGCGGTAGCTGCTCTTTGGTTATCAATATCTTATCTGTCTTATTCAGTTTATCAAATATTATATCTGAAGTAACTCCTTCAATAGGGAGTTCTCTTGCCGGGTAAATATCTAACAATATTATGCTGTCTGCAAGATCTAATGCTTGGGCAAATTCTGTAGCCAAGTCTCTTGTGCGTGTATAGAGATGAGGTTGAAATACAGCAGTAATCTTTCTTAGAGGGAACGATTCTCTCAGAGAAGATATGGTAGTGCTGATTTCTTGTGGGTGGTGGGCGTAATCGTCTATGTAAACAATTTCTGGAGTATTTATTTGCACATCCATTCTTCTTTGAACACCCTTAAAAGAAGCGAGGGCTTGTTTGAGTTGAGCCTCAGAAACTCCAGATAACAAGGCTACTGCAGATGCAGCAATGGCATTCTCTATGTTCACCCATCCCGGAATGCCGAGGCTGCAGTTTTCTATTCTTCCGCTACCTTGCGATACTGCAGCCGGATAGCAGATGGTAAAGCTGAATAGGCCCGTTTCCTTGCCTTCTTTTTTAATAGATTTGATGTCTGCTGCATAGAAATCTGCTGCATCTTTACTATCGAGATTATAGGCATAACTCATAACTTTAGCCGCTACCTTTGAAGTGTCTAAAACGGTACCTTTCTTAACGATTAAGAAACCGTCTTTATCTGTTTGGCTTGCAAACTGGGCGTAGGCCTCTCTCATTGTTTCTACTGTGCCGTAAATATCCAGATGATCTGCATCTGTGGCAGTTACAACTGCAATATGTGGAAACAGTTGATGGAAGGAGCGGTCGAATTCATCTGCTTCTGCAACAATTATGTTATTATCAGACAGAATTAGATTACTGTTGTAATTCTTTGAAATACCGCCAAGAAAAGCATTACAACCTATGCCGCTGCTGTGCATTATATGTGCAAGCAGTGTACTTGTAGTTGTTTTGCCATGGCTACCGCTGATGGCCAGGCAGGTTTTACCTTGTGCAATATATCCCAAGGCTTTACTTCTCTTCAAAACCTTGTATCCTAATTTGTTGGCGTCTTGCAGTTCTTTTAGATCGGACGGTATGGCCGGAGTATAAATTATGAGGGTGTTGTTGATATCCTTAGGGAGCATTTCCGGCTTGTCTTCGTAATGTATGTCAATACCCTCTTGCTGTAGCTGAAGAGTGAGATTACTTTGTGTGCGGTCGTATCCAGAAACATTACACCCTTTGCTCTTGTAGTAACGTGCAAGAGCGCTCATGCCAATGCCTCCTATCCCTATGAAATATACATTTTTAGGCTCGTTACTCTGAGGCTGCTTGGTGTTGCGTTTGCATAGTTTTAGACATTCATCGGCAATATGCTTGGCAGCATCTGGTTTGGCTAACAAGAGAATGTTGTTTTCTAACAGGCTTCTTTTACCGGCATCTGCTATTAGATTTTTTACAACTTCCATGAGTTTTTCTTCTGCCTGTGCATCTTTGACTATCATTGCCGCTCCTTTGTTTACAAGAGCCATGGCGTTATGTGTCTGATGGTCTTCTGCTACATTTGGCGATGGCACAAAAACAGTACATTTTCCGGCAATGCAAAGTTCTGATATAGTGCCGGCTCCAGCCCTGCTCACAACTACATCTGCAGCTGCATAGGCAAGATCCATTCTGCCGATAAAATCTGTACAATAGACATTTTTGCAAGGGTGAGCCTGCAAAAATTCTTCTATTTCTCTCTTGTATATTTTTCCGCATTGCCATATTACCTGGAAGTTGTTTATTTTATTTTCCAGTATGGCCTTTTTCATACAATTATTCAAGGTACGGCACCCGAGGCTTCCTCCTACAACAAATACTGTTTTTTGGGCGGAATCCAGATTATAGAATCTGATACCCTCCTCTCTTAATTGTGGTGTGCACCTAACAATTTCTTTGCGGATAGGATTACCTGTTATAAGTATTTTATTCTTAGGAAAGAATCTCTCCATATTGTCGTATGCCACGCATATTTTTGTGGCTTTGGAGGCATTCTTTCTGTTTACAATTCCTGCAAATGAATTTTGCTCTTGTAGCAGAACGGGTACATTCATTGCGGCGGCGGCGGCAACCAAAGCTGCTGAGGCGTATCCTCCAACGCCTACCACAAAATCTGGATTGAATTCTTTTACAATATTTTTGGCTTGTTTACGACATTTCAGGTAGTCTAATGCTACCGATATATTTTTTGGAGAATAGAGCGGCCTGTGTAATCCTCTTGCGGGTATTCCTTTAATAGGGTAGCCGGCTGCAGGCACCTTTTCCATTTCCATTTTTCCGCTCGCTCCTACAAACAATATCTGAGCATCTGCCACTTGCTCTTTAATGGCATTTGCTATGGAGATAGCCGGAAATATATGGCCTCCGGTTCCGCCGCCGCTAATTATTACCCTCAAACTGCTATTATTTTGATTCGATGTTTTCATTGTTATTTGTCTCCTTATCAAGAATCATTGTAGCTGCATTCTCTTTTGTTCTTGAAATTGAAAGTATTATTCCAAATGCAACGCTTATAAATACAAAAGAGGTGCCTCCAAGGCTTATGAGGGGCAGGGTGTGGCCGGTTACCGGCAGTATGCCTACATTAACCAATATGTGTAACATGGCCTGTACTATTATTACAGCCCCTAATCCTCCAACGGTAACAGCCGAGAATACTGTACGGCAGTCTTTTACTATTAGTATGCATCTGTAGAAGAGCCATACATACAGCATCATAACCAGAAGGCTGCCCGCCAATCCGTATTCTTCTACTATAATGGCATAGATATAGTCTGAATAGGGGTGCGGAATTACATATCGTTGAGTGCTTTTTCCGGGCCCTTTGCCTATGAGACCTCCTTCTTTTACCGCAATCTGAGCCATATCTGCCTGCAAAGTCTCGTCTGCTATCCTTTGTTGTTCAAACTTACTGAGTTTACTTATGTCTGCCTTCTCTGTTTCCTTAAAAAATCTGTTAAACCTTTCTATGGCAGTATCCATTCTTGGAAAAACGCCTCTGTGGTTTGAAGTAAGTGGTTTTGACACTACATGAATGAGTATCAGTAATATAACTCCGGCTATGCCAAATCCTGCTGTTTTTAGCAGATAAGACTGCTTAATGCCGGCAATAAACAGAACAATAAAGCAGATAAGGGCCATATACAGAGCAGAAGAAACACTGCCGAAAAGAACTAGAACGCAGCAAAGCCCAATAGGGCCGATTATCTTTATCAGGAAGCTTTTGTAGGTATCTATTTTCATAACTTCCAGGGCTCTTGCAAGGTATAGCACAATGGTTATCTTGGCTATTTCTGCCGGTTGGAATTGTATGCCGAGTATTGTTAGCCATCTCTGAGCTTCATTTCTCTGCTCACCTGCAAACTGAGTTATCAGGAGCAGGGCAATACTTGCAATTAGGGAAAAGAAAGCCCATGTCCTCCACCATCTTGGAGGTATTTTGTAACAGATGAAAAGCATAATGATGCCGAAAAGCGCAAAACTTATCTGCCTCATCAGAATACTGAAGTTTGTGATGCCTTTCATATATGCCAGTGAACTGCTGGCCGAATATATCAAGGCAATGGAGATTAGCGTCAGCAGAAAGAATATCGCCCAGATGCCTTTGTCGCCGTGCAATCTTCGTATTACCTCTTGCTGTGTTTGTTGCAGAAGAGTGCCTTTCTTTTCAGTATTATTGTCTGTTCCAGTCATTTGTCTAACCAAGGAAATAGCGTTTTTTACAATTCTCTTATGGCTTTTTTGAACTGCTCGCCTCTGTCTTCGTAGTTTTTAAACAAATCAAAACTTGCGCAGCACGGGCTTAAAAGAACCGTGTCGCCGGGTACGGAGTTTTCGTAAGCAGCTTGTACAGCCTCTTTAGCACTACTTACATCTATTATTTTTTCTACCTTGTCGGCAAAGTTATCGTGCAGCTTTTTATTATCGAGACCCATGCATATCAGAACTTTAACCTTGTCTTTTACAAATTTGTAAAGTGGTGAATAGTCGTTGCCTTTATCGGTGCCGCCAGCAATCCATACTACCGGGGTTGTCATGCTTTCCAGAGCATACCATGCAGAATCTACATTAGTGGCTTTGGAGTCGTTTATATACATAACTCCCTTTATAGACAGCACTTTTTCCAACCTATGTTCAACTCCCTGAAAGTTCATCAGAGATTCTCGTATAACCTTGTTGTCTATATTAACAGCCTTGGCTGCAATGGCCGCTGCCATAGAGTTATAGACATTGTGCTTGCCTTGCAAGGCTAATTCTTTGAAATACATGGAGTATTCATCGTCTTCGTAGCGTACAAAGAGGCGGTCTTCATCTATGTAGGCTCCCTGTTCAACCTTCTTTTTCTGAGTGAACGGAAGTTTTTTAGCGGTAAGCACTATTCGGTCTAACTCCTTTGTGCTTATCGGATCGTCTGCACAAAATACAAAGCACTCCTTCTCTGTCAGATTCTGAACAATTCTGAACTTGGCATCTACATAGTTTTGCATCTTAAACTGGTATCTGTCTAAGTGATCTGGAGTTATATTTGTCAGTATGGCTATGTCTGCCTTAAAACTGTACATTCCATCTAATTGAAAACTACTGAGTTCTATTACGTAGTAATCGTATCTTTCCGTTGCTACCTGATATGCGTAACTCTTGCCTATGTTGCCGGCGAGGCCTACATTGAGTCCGGCATTTTTAAGCATATAGTATATCAGAGAGGTGGTTGTGGTCTTTCCGTTGCTTCCGGTGATGCAGATTTTTTTTGCATGGTCGTACCTCCCTGCAAATTCTATCTCAGATATTATAGGTATGCGGTATTCTTTTATGTTCTGTACCATAGGATTTTCATCCGGAATGCCTGGGCTTTTGATAACTTCGTCTGCACACAAAATCATTTCCGGTGTATGGCGGCCTTCTTCATACTCTATGGAGAATTTGGAAAGTGTTTGTTTGTATTCCGGTTTTAAGGAGCCGGCATCGCTGAGAAATACATCAAACCCCTTAACCTTGGCCAGAACGGCGCTGCCAACACCGCTCTCTCCACCTCCGAGTATCACAATCCTTTTTTTACCCATATCAATTTTATCAAACAATAATCTTAAAACCTGTATTTATCTTATCTTTAATGTAATAACAGACAATATTCCCAGAACTATGGTTATAATCCAGAACCTTACTGTAATTTTTGCTTCTTTGGTGATGTGGTAGGGCCACTGGATTAGGGCGTCTGGATTTGCTTTCTGAAAGTGGTGATGTAATGGACTCATTCTAAATACTCTAACGCCGGTGCCGGTTTTCTTGCGCGTATATTTGAAGTAGTATCTCTGTATGAGCACGCTTAGGCTTTCTACGAAGAATATGCCGCAGAAGATAGGTATCAGAAATTCTTTTCTTATCATTATTGCCGCCACACCAATTATACCGCCTATGGCTAATGAGCCTGTATCGCCCATAAAAACTTGGGCCGGGTAGGTATTATACCAAAGAAAGCCTATCAGGGCTCCAATAAAGGCAGCCATAAAAATTACTATCTCGCCCGTATTTGGTATATACATTATGTTCAGATAGTCTGCAAATATTGCATTACCTGATAGATAGGCAAGAATTGCAACCGTGGCTCCCACTATTGCAGAGGTTCCGCTTGCCAGACCGTCCATCCCATCTGTGAGGTTTGTTCCGTTCGATACTGCAATCACTATAAAGGTGATTATGAGTACATATACGATATTTGTAGCCCAATCCTGAAACTTGCCTTTTCCCGGGGCAAGCCACGAGTATTTGAACTCGTTGTGTTTTAAGAAAGGTATTGTGGTGGTGCGGCTTTTTACATCGCGATAGTATATAACTTTTTTATCTCCCACTCCCCTAACCACTTCTCTTTTTTCTCCTGCATGTGGAGTGTCGCTGTAAAGGCGTATTACATTCTGTTGGCTGGCCAAAAGAGAAACACCTACAACTAAGCCAACGGCCAGCTGCCCAAAGATTTTGTACTTTTCCTTCATTCCGTCTTTATTTTTCTTGAAGACTTTGATGGAATCGTCTTTGAATCCTATGGCTCCTAAGCATATAGTGGTGAATATCAGTAGCTGAACATATAGGCTGGTTAACTTGCAAAACAGCAAAACCGGAATCAATATGGACAGCAGTATGATAATGCCACCCATGGTAGGGGTTCCTTTCTTTTGCTCATCTCCCTCAAGACCAAGGTCTCTGATAGTTTCTCCTATCTGTTTTTGTTGCAGCTTACGGATAATTTTAGGGCCAATCCAGAATGCTATTATGAGGGCAAGAATAATACAGGCAGCTCCACGGAACGAAATGTAATTCATTAGGTTAGCACCCGGAATATCCAAGCCTATGCTTTCGAACCATTTGAATAAGTGGTATATCATACTATTCTATTATTTTGTATTGTTATATTCTCTAAGTCTAAAGGCTTCTTTTACAGTTTCCATATCGTCCATGTGCCTTTTTTCTGTTCCTATAATCTGATAGTCTTCGTGTCCTTTTCCGGCAACCAGAATTATGGAGCCTGGTCTGGCTGTAGCAACAGCGTTTTGTATGGCGTGTATTCGGTCTGGTATAAATTTGGCCTTGAGCACAGAGTCGGCATTCATGCCGGCTTTTATATTTTCTATTATTGCCATGGGGTCTTCTGTGCGTGGATTGTCGCTGGTTACAAATATTCTGTCTGAATATTTTCCGGCAATGGCTCCCATTTCAGGGCGTTTTGTCTTGTCTCTGTCGCCGCCGCAACCAAATACGCATATAAGTTCGCCTACAGGTTTTAGGGCTTTTAGGGTTTTCAAAACATTTTCAAGGGCATCTGGTGTGTGGGCATAATCTACAGCCGCAATAATATTGTCTTCTCCTCTGAAATATTCCAATCTTCCGCTTACGCTTTTTAGCGAGCTCATTATCTTGATAACTTCGTCGTGAGGAGCTCCTAACAGAATAGCTGCCCCATAAATAGCCGTGAGGTTTTCTGCATTGTATTCTCCTATGAAATTGCACCATACCTCTGTTCCATTGATGTTGAGCAACATTCCGTCTATGCTTTGCTCTATGATTCTTGTCTTGAAATCTGCAACATTGTGTGTAGAATACCTATGTATCTGTGCTTTTGTATTCTGTATCATAAACTCTCCGTTGCGATCGTCTATATTAGAGAGAGCAAAAGCGTCTTCTGCGAGTGTGTCAAAAAACTGTTTTTTGCAATTGCGGTAGTTCTCAAATGTTTTATGATAGTCGAGATGATCGTGAGTAAGGTTTGTAAATATTCCGCCTGCATATTTGAGTCCGAGTATTCTTGCTTGATCTATGGCATGGGAGCTTACTTCCATAAAGCAGTATGTGCAACCATCTGTAACCATTTTGTCTAAAAGACTGTTAAGTTCTAATGGTCCTGGCGTGGTATTTATGGCAGGTAACTTTTCTTCGCCGATATAGTTTGCTATTGTAGATATCAGGCCGCACTTATGGTCTAAAGCCGTAAAGGTTTTATAGAGAAGTGTGGCAATGGAGGTTTTGCCGTTAGTTCCGGTAACTCCTATGAGTTGTAGTTTTTTGGAAGGGTTTTGGAAGTTATTTACGGCTATCATAGCTTCTGCTTCTCTACTACTCTTAACAATTATGTAAGTAATCTGGTCTCTGTCTCCCCTGCGAATAGGTTCTTCCTCATCTTCTGGAATGTTCTCGCATACAATATATTGAGCACCTTTCTCTATGGCGCTTTTTATGAACTTGCCTCCATCTGTTACTGCTCCTTTTACGGCAATGAACAACGAGCCTCTTGAACATTTTCTGGAATCTGCGGCAATGCTTTTTATATCGGCAGAATTAACTACGCTAAACAAGGCGGTATCTTGGAAGAGTTCTTCTCTTCCCTGAAATTCTCGTATTATTCTTATTCCTTTGAGTAGTTGACCTAATCTCATTGCTGCTGGTTTTATTTTGTGTTTATGTTTGTTTGGTTTGCCAATGTGAGATTAACTTTTTCTCCTTTGTTTAGCGAAGTTCCGGAGGCCGGTATTTGAGCCACAACTTTCCCGTGTCCGCTAAAGCTTACTTTATATCCTTGTTTCTCAAGTATATAAAGAGCGTCTTTCAATCCCATGCCAATTACATTTGCAAGGGAATCTTCTTCTATGTTAAGCCTGCTTGCCTTTATGGCAGTGCTGTCTGACGAAAAACTCAGCCATTTGCTGTTTCCCATGTTTGCCATAGCTTCTGCACCATTTGTTGATGGTAGTTGCTGAAGCACGGTTTTAGTGTCTGTGCCGAGGCCCGCTGCTATTTTAGGATTGCTCTTTATATCAGACTTTTGGCTACCGTTCAATACCTCATTCCATTTTGGCGTATTTGCATAGATAAATCTTGCTATTTTCAGGAATGGTGGTCCGGCCAATGTGGCTCCATAGAAATTGCCGGCTGTGAGACCTGAATAGAGAACTACAATAACAGAGTATTCTGGATTCTCTGAAGGAAAGAAGCCGCAAAAAGATGCTTGATATTTTCTCATACCACCCTTTTCGTATCCTCCGCCCTCAAAAGCCATTCTTGCGGTTCCGGTTTTTCCACTTATGCTAAAAGCCTCCTTGTTCATCATTTTTCCGGTTCCGTCTGTAACTACAGCTCTTAACGCCTCTTTTGCTTGCTGAGCGGTTTTTTTGCTGCATATAGAGCCGCTTATTTCTTGTGGTTTAAACTTCTTGATAACACGTCCGTCTTTTTCGTAGCCTTCTATAAAATAAGGCTTCATCATCTTACCATCGTTTGCAATTGCATTATAAAAGGTGAGGGTATGCAGTGGAGTTATCAGGAGTCCGTAGCCAAAGCCCATAGAGGCAAGTGTGCCGTGGGTCCAGTTGGGCCCGTCTGGCGAGTGAATTACCGCCCTGCCTTCTCCCTGTATGTCTAAATGGAACCTCTCGCCGAGTTTCATGTTCTGTATTCTATTAACAAATTCTTTCGGGTTGCTTGCATAGTTTCTTGTAACAATTTTTGCAAAACATACATTTGAAGAATGTGCAAAGGCTCCTTTTAGGTTCACAACTCCCACAGCGTGGCTGTCTGACACCCTTTGCCCCATATATATCCAGGTACCGTTTCCGCCATCTACAATAGATTCAAGCGTTTCTTTTCCGTCTTCCAAAACCGCAACCAGCGTAATGAGTTTTAGTACCGAACCAGGCTCGGTGGCTTGTCCTACCGCATAGTTCAAAGATTCATCAAAACCACCTTTGCCATCGTTCTTCAGGTTGGCAATGGCACGTATGGCACCTGTTCTTCTCTCCATAACTACAGCAGTGGCTCCCTCTACATTAAATCCTTTAGAAAGCTGTTCTCTAAGAGCGTCTTCCACAGCTTCTTGTAGATCTATATCTATTGTGGTGCGTATGTCATATCCATCTTTAGGAGCAAGGTTGCTTTCGGAGTTGATAGGAACCCATTCTCCTCCCATAAGCCTCTGATATGTCTGTATTCCAGAAGTTCCCTTTAGGTAATAGTTCCAGCTGTCTTCTATGCCCGTTCCATTACCCACGCTGTTGATAAAACCTATAGTTCTGTAGGCGGTTCTACCATAGGGGTTCTTTCTTTTATATACTTCTTCTACTATTATTCCCCCGCTGTTTCCGCCCTTGTTGAATAGAGGAAACTGTTTAACTTCAGATAGTTCTGAGTAGTCTATAAGTTTGTTGCTTATATTGAGGTAGCGTTTACCGTTCTTTCTGCCTTCTGTAATCAGCTTTTTATATTGAGCAGCCGTTTTCCCTTTGTAGAAGTTTGCCAAGGCCTGGCATAACCCGTCTATATACTTGTTAAATGTATCTGTTTGACTTACCGTACAGTCTATACGAACCTTGTAATATGGTATGCTGCTGGCGAGTAACTTTCCGTCTTTTGCGAGTATGTCGCCCCTTACAGGCGTAATTTCTCTAACTCTATATGCTATGTTATCTCCAGACTTGATGTTCTTTTTAAAAAACTGGACAAATACAATTCTCACCAGCACAATTAGTACCAGCAGAATAATTATTTGAAATACTCTGGCAGAGCGCTTAAAAATCTGTTTGTACTTATCCGTCGTTTCCATACTCGTGCTGATTAAAAATCCTCTTTGGCGGAATCATACTTTTTGACTCTGAATGCAGGCTGGGTTGGGTTCTTTAGTGTGGAGCCGCTTTTTCGGAGTCTGGCTTCTATTTCGTTTCTGCTGCTTTGGGCTTGCAATCTGGCTTCCTTGCTTGTATAGTCTGCCTTTAAGTTTTTTATTTCTCTCTGATTCTGGTTGCTGGCTTTTTGCGTGTTTATAACAGCAAGATTGATAGTGATATACAGGAATATAAGCAGAAATATATATACTATAAACAGCCATTGGCCGGCAAGGCTCTTTCTTGTTAGAAAAGCCCCTCCCAGCAAATCGCCCTTTATGTCGAATTTCTTTTTTGTCATCCTATATTATTGTACCTCTATATGTTTGCCCGAACCTTTTCTGCATACCTGAGTTTTGCACTTCTGCTCCTGCCGTTTGCAGATATTTCATCTTCGTTTGGCAGTATAGGTTTCTTGGAAATTGTGCCAAAAATCCCATCTGCTTTTCCCTGCCTGAAAAAATTTTTAACAATCCTATCCTCTAAAGAGTGGTAAGTTATTACCGAGAACCTGCCACCATTTGCGAGCACCTCTTTTCCTCCTGCCAGCATATCTTCCAGTGCTCTTATTTCTTGATTAACCTCAATTCTAAGGGCTTGAAAAACTTTACCCAGAAACTTTCTTTCTGTTTGTTGGTTATAAAATTTTGCAAGGGCCTCTTTGAGTTGCTCCGTAGATATTATTTTATTATCAGTACAAGTCTCTCTGTAGGAGCATACTGCAGCAGCTACTTTGCCGGCCCCTTCTATCTCTCCGTAATCTTTGAAGATCATTGCAAGTTTTTGCTGTCCGTAATTGTTTACGATATCAGCAGCCTTGAGTTCAGACAACTGGTTCATCCTCATGTCTAACTCGGCGTCAAATCTGTACGAGAATCCTCTTTGTGCAGTATCAAACTGATGAGAAGAAACTCCCAAATCTGCAATAATCCCATCTACCATTCCCACGCCTAAAAACTTTATATGGTTTTCTAAAAACCTGAAGTTGCTTCTGATTTTCACAATTCTTTTGTCGTCTGGTACATTTGCCAAAGCTTCTTCGTCTTGATCAAAAACCAACAGACGTCCGTTAGAATCGAGTCTTTCCAAAATGGCTTTGCTGTGTCCGCCGCCGCCAAAAGTTAAATCTACAAACGTTCCCCCTCTTTTTTCTTCTATATTCAAAGCATCTACGCTTTCTTTCAGTAATACGCTCTTATGATACATAATATTATCCCAAGAGTTTTTCAGTCAGATTTGTAAACTCCTCATCACCAAGTCTATTGCATCCAAAGTTTTCTTTGGCCCATATTTCAATCTTAAAGTCTTTACCAGAAAAAACGATTTCTTTTTTTACACCTATTTTTGCGAGTAGGGCCTTTGGGATAATAATCCTGCCCACCTTACCGTCTAATGTTACCAGGGCCCTGTCCATCATATATTCACGATACCAAGCATCGTCTTCTTTGCGGAATAGGTTTAGCCGAGAACGAACTTGTTCACTTTCAAGCTCCCATTGCTGGTATGTGTACATATTGAGGCAGTTAGCAAATAGGCTTTTCTTTATGACGAAAGAAATCTCCTCACCTTCCATTTGCTTGCTCACAATATTCTTGAACATAGCAGGAACAACAACTCTGCCCTTGTCGTCTAACTTTGCCTCGTATTCTCCAATGAATTTTACCATTTTTCTGCTTACTTGTGGCCTAAATCAACCCATTGGCAAAATTAAATAAATCTTTCCCACTTTATTCCACTTTATTCCACTTTTCTTCCAAAAAGTTATCAACAACAACAAACCCGTTTTTGTTAAAAAAACGGGCAGTATGCTTAAAAAATAATATGTAGGCAGTTTATCTACGCAATGAGCACTGCGTTATATAGGTGTTTAAGACTCTTCTTCTCTTAGGCTAAGCCTTGCTTTGCGGAGATCGAAGTTGCTTCCGAGGTACTTTTTTCTGGCATCGGGATTGGCTGCGAGTTCTTCAGGAGTGCCGCTATAGAGTATGCTACCCTCAAAAAGCAGATATGCTCTATCTGTGATGGCGAGTGTTTCGTGCACATTATGGTCTGTGATAATAATCCCAATGTTTTTTCTTTTGAGTTTTGCTATAATATGTTGAATATCTTCTACTGCTATAGGATCTACTCCGGCAAATGGTTCATCTAACAATATGAATTTAGGACTTATGGCGAGTGCCCTGGCTATCTCACATCTTCTTCTTTCTCCTCCCGACAACTGTATGCCATAACTCTTTCTAACCTTTTGCAGGCTGAACTCTTCTATAAGTTGCTCCAATCTTGTCTTGCGCTCAGATGCAGGGATATCTGAAAGCTCCATTACTGCATTTATATTGTCTTCTACGCTGAGTTTCCTGAACACAGACGCTTCTTGAGCCAGATACCCCAAGCCTTTTTGAGCTCTGCGATACATTGGCAGCTCTGTAATATCCTCATTATCTAAGAAAATTTTTCCGCCATTAGGTTTGACGAGCCCTGTTACCATATAAAAACTTGTGGTTTTTCCGGCTCCGTTAGGCCCTAACAATCCAACTATTTCTCCCTGTTCTACACTATATGAGACATCGTTAACAACGGTTCTCATACCATATTTCTTTACAAGATGTTCGCAACGTAAACGCATATTATTTGAGTTCTGCGCCCAAATCTTTTTTCAGTTGGGCAAATTCAGGATTTGTTTCTGTAAGATATTGGTCTTTATCTTGCGGCATATACATTTTCTTTACAATGTCTTCTCGCCTTATCCCAACAACTAACTTTATAGAATAATTTTCAAGGGCCTTTCTCAGGAAAGCGGCCATTTGCGGGCCGGTTTGCTGCTCAATGTATTTCTTTTGGTTTTCGTTGTTTACATAGAAGATGATTTTCTGTGAATCTTCTGTAGTTTGCAAATCTGGAGAAGCTTCTTTTAGAGCGGCAATAAATCTTCCGAGGTGAGGAGTTTTTACTTCATAGAACTGTACCAATTTAGCCCAGGCAGCAGCCACATCTTCTTGGGTAACAGGTTTTACGGTAGAAGGTCCCATGAAATCCAGAGCATTTTTTTCTTCTTTTTTCTTGCTCTCCATCAGTTGGTTGATAGAAATGCCACCGGCAAAAGACTTTTGTTGTTGCGGCTGCTGTTGCTGTGCAGTTTGCGGTTGCTCTGCTGCAGGCTGTTGTAATACGATTGTTTGTACGGGTGTATGTTGTTGCGGTGCTTGCGTTGTCTGCTGTTGCACAGTTGTTTGTGCAGATGTAGGTTGCTGTATCTGTGCAGTCTGCTGTGTTTGTGCAGCCTGCTGTGTTTGCGAGGTCTGCTGTTGCACGGTTGTTTGTGCAGATGTCTGCTGTTGCTGTGCAGATGTAGGTTGCTGTATCTGTGCAGCCTGCTGTGCTTGCGTTGTCTGCTGTTGCACAGTTGTTTGTGCAGTTGTCTGCTGTTGCTGTGCAGTTTGTGGTTGCTCTGCTGCAGGCTGTTGTAATACGGTTGTTTGTGCGGGTGTATGTTGTTGCGGTGCTTGTTGTATTTGTGGTGTTTGCTGCGGCAGACCCTCCGTAAGCTGGCTTATGCGTACGAGCATAAACTCTACCAATAACCTTTGATTATTACTTCTTGGATAATCGGCTTCGCACTTTTCTACTGCTGCTAATGCCTTAAACAGAAACTTTAGCGGACATTTAGCACTCAGTTCTTTGTATTTGACTTCGAGTTCTGGAGATACTTCCAATAATTTTGCCGAAGATGCTTCTTTGCATATCAGTAAGTTACGAAGATGATTTCCTAAACCTCCTACAAAATACAGGGCGTTGAAGCCTTTTGCGAGCACATCGTTGAATAATAGCAGTGAGTCTGCAAAACTGCCTTTTAATGAGTAGTTTGTAAGGTTAAAATAATATTCGTAGTCTAATACATTAAGATTCTTTATAACGGAAGGATAATCTACAGTATTTCCACAATAGGCAACCACCTGATCGAAAAGCGTGAGGGCATCTCTCATGGCGCCATCTGCTTTTTCTGCAATGATATGCAAGGAGTTATCGTCTATCTGAACTTGTTCCTTAGTTGCAATTGCCTTGAGATTTTTAACTATATCCTGAATGGAAATACGGTTAAAATCGTAAACCTGGCATCTGCTTAGTATGGTTGGAATAATTTTGTGTTTTTCTGTGGTGGCTAGTATAAAGATAGCATGCTCAGGTGGCTCTTCCAGTGTTTTGAGAAAGGCATTGAAAGCAGAGGTGCTGAGCATATGTACCTCATCTATTATATAGACGCTATATTTGCCTATCTGTGGGGGTATCATAACCTTCTCTGTAAGGGCTCTGATATCATCTACGGAGTTGTTGGATGCAGCATCTAACTCGTGTATGCAGTAGGAGCGACCTTCTTCAAAAGATTTACAACTTTCGCATTGTCCGCATGGTTCCATATCTTGCTGCGGATTCATGCAGTTTATGATTTTGGCAAATATTCTGGCTGTAGATGTTTTTCCTACTCCTCTTGGACCGCAGAACAGATAGGCATGAGCTAGTTGCCCTCTCTTTATTGAATTCTTGAGGGTTGTGGCAATGCCATCTTGACCAATCAGCGACCCGAATGTAGCGGGACGATATTTTCTTGCAGAAACGATGAATTTTTCCATAGCCACAAATTTAACAAAAAGCGGGAATTATTTCTATTTTTGTTATCGTTATATGCTCATAAGATGAAGAAAGATTCTTTGCTTTTCGCTTTTACAAAAACAAAATCTCCCGTGGCCTACTGCATTCTCAGCATAGGCATGGGAACACGAGATGAAAATCCGAAGTACAATGGTTTGGCACATTTAACAGAGCACATGCTCTTTAAAGGTACTCCTAATCGTTCTTCTGTAAATATATCCAGCACTCTCGAAAAAGTAGGGGGAGATTTGAACGCCTTTACCACTAAGGAGCGCATTGTGCTGTATTCTACTACGTTAAAAGAAGATGTAAGAAAGGCTATAAGTCTTATTTTTGAGGTGGCTTTTACGTCTGTTTTTCCGGAGGAAGAGTTGAAAAAAGAGAAAGAGGTTATATATGACGAAATTATAACATACCAAGATTCTCCTTCGGAACTATTGTTCGATACCTTTGAGTGCGAGTTGTTTTATGGTACGCCTTTAGGGTATTCCATTTTGGGCGATAGGAGCACCATAGCTCCTATAACTCCTGCCATATTGCATAGAAATCTGAAAAAGTTTTTTGTTCCGCAGAATATGACCTTTAGCCTTGCAGGTGATTTTAAGGCAGAGCAGATTACAGATTTAGTGCAGCAGGAGTTGGAAAGATGGTGCCCAGGTGCTTGTTTGAGTACCTCGTATGGCAGAGTGCCATTAACGAGCCGTTCTTTCTTTGGCAAGTACACCGAAACTGCAGAACAAGGTAAATCTGTTTTTCTGGAGGGTAAAAAATTTGACAGATGCGAAGACAAAAAACTAAAGCAGGCTCATTGCGTGGTGGGCTGTACGGCCTATCCTTACTATCAGCGGCATAGGCGTGCGGCCTTATCTTTAATCTCTAATATGTTAGGAGGCCCTGCCTCTAATTCCATGCTGAATCTAAGTCTGAGAGAGAAGCATGCGCTTGTTTATCATATAGATGCAAGTTGCATATCGTATAAAGATACGGGCTTGTTTTGCATATATTTTGGCTGCGATAAAAAGTATCTCGACAAGTGCATGAGACTGATGTGGAAAGAACTGAATAAATTTACAACAGCTCCTTTGAGTCAGAAAAAACTTGCCGCTGCAAAGAAGCAGATGATAGGCCAGCTATCAATAGCCAGTGATAATGCAGAAGCTCAGAGCCTGACAGTTGGTAAAAGTCTTTTACTTACAGGCGATACAACTTCTTTGGAGAAGATTCGGGTGGAAATAGAAAACGTTACAGCTAAGGATATTTTGGATGTTGCCAGAGAAATTTTGCGACCAGAACGCATGAGTCGTTTAGTTTTCTATTGATTTAAGCTCTATTAGAATGGAAAGTATAGAGAATTTGGCGAATAAAGTGTTGAAAAAGGCCGATATGGCAGTAGAAGACTCATTGCTTTCGGCGATGAACCTGCCTTTTTTCTCTGCATTGCGTTGGGTAGAAAGACAAACCCATACTCGCACTAATCATGCTCAGATGCTGGTAGGATTGCGTGAAGGACTGTTTCTGAAAGAATTTGTAGTTCATACTCAATCTGTGCGCATTCTGGAAATAGGCACATTTACCGGCTATTCTCTGCTATGTCTTTCAGAGGGAGTACGCAGTGTTCTTGCCAGCAGGGGAATAAAAGATATAAGGTATGGGGAGGATACTCGTGTAGATGCCATAGAGCTAAATCCACAATTGGATTATTTGATAAACGGCGGATTACAGAAAGCTGGCACGGCTAAGCTCGTAAAAGTTTGTTTTGGCGATGCTCTTACAGTTATACCGGAAAAGTTCTTGGACAGAAAGTATGATTTGGTATTCATAGATGCAAATAAGAGGCAGTATTCGGAATACTATAATTTGGTATATCCCTTGGTTGAGCCAGAAGGGTACATATTGGCAGATAACGTAATCTGGTATGGAAAAGTAAATGAATCAGCTAACCTATCAGATAGCAAGAGCCAAGGTATTGCATACTTTAACAAGCTGGTAGAGAGCGATCAGCGAACAGAAAAAACCTTATTGAACATTAGAGACGGGTTATACATAGTGAAAAAGTTAAAAAAAAATTTTATTTAATTTGCAGTATAATTTTATAATTAAGAATAGTTTTGTATATTTGTAAAACAGCAGACACTTGAATACTTAATCACGATTAACTAAATTAATACTATGAAGAAATTATTATTCTTTTTAACGGTAGGCCTGCTAACCTTTGCTGCATGCAGTGGCAATAAGGGGGGCTCTGATTCTTTCAAAGGTGTAGAAGCTATTACTAGCGGAACTGTTATCGAGTCTGAAAATTTTTCTGTCACAGTTCCTGAAGAAATGGTGGAGTCTCTTAATATGATGCAAACAATCAATGCCGAAGCCGATAATGGCTTTGTTAGATTTGCAGCAACTTATAACACAGGTGGTCCTACTGTAAGTCAGTTGAAGACATACGCAGAGAATCTTGTAGCTATGGTGAAAGCTCTTGACAGCGAGGCAAACATAGGTAAGCCGGAAGTAAATGGCAAGCTTGCAACGCTTCGTTCTGTTACAGAGGGTAATGTAAGAATAGATTTCTCTTACCTGAAAGATGATACAGCAGGTTTGGCTGGTAGTTTCAAGTTCCCTGAAGATCAGGCAGACAAATGGGAAAAACAACTTCTTCCTATACTGAAAAGCGTAGTTTTTAAATAAGAATATAACACACAAAAAAAAATAATACTAACCTAAAAATCAACAATTATGGCAAACGTACTTCCTCAATTGGATTTTATGCAAGCTGTTAAACTTGCTTTGAGCCGTCTTAAAGAAACTAATGGTCGTTCCCGCAGATCTGAATTCTGGTGGGCTATTTTGGCTTTATATGTAGGTGGCGGTATTGTAGGCTATATACTGAAGCTTATACCTTATATTGGTTTCTGGCTTTATCTTATAGTTTCAATAGCAGTGCTTATAGTGAGCTTACCTTTGTTTATGCGCCGTATGCACGACATAGGCAAGGGCGATGGTCTTGTAAAAGCTTACGCAGTTGTTTATGCGTGCTATCTTTTGGTAATGTTCCTAACTTGGCTCTTCTGGCAGCTTGGTTGGGCAGTAACACTTCTCACTGGCTTTCTCACGATTCTGGTGTCTATAGCTTTGGGAGTAATTGGTATTATTCTGATTATCAATTGTGCCCAAGACGGAAAGCCTGAAGCAAATCAGTGGGGTGCTTCTCCTAAGTATGTAGATGGAGTTGCTCCAGAGGCTCCAAAGCAGTAAGAGTGCATAACTATGTATAATAAAAAAAGAAGTGGTTGAAAACAACCACTTCTTTTTTTATGCTCTTATATTTTGTCTAATCTTTTAGTGAATTTAATCCAATAGTATTTGAGAGGATTTTTGTATTTGAGCTGCTTCCATGGGCGGCTCTGATGTGGGCGGTGTATTACAGGCAGGTTAGTAAACAGATAGTTCTTGAGGCCGAGGTTTATAGATTCGTGCGATATGGTTACATCGAACCAGTTTTTAGAAGAATCTAAATTCTCGAAATCAAATTTTTTAAGAAGGGCCGGTGTTAGTAATGAGCAGCAGAAACTGCAGTGCTTCTTTGTGTCTATAATTTGATTCTCTTTACCGAGTGCCCACTTGTAGGGATAGTTTATAATTCCTTCTGTATCTACGGTTACTGCCGCTGCTATACCACAGTCCGGTCTTTCTGCTGCTCCATTGCAGAGCATTTGAAGAGTTTTTTCCTTAACGGTAACATCGCTTTCTACAATAAGCAAGCCGGCATCAGCTTTCATGGCTTGCTTTTGAGCATATTGCAAAATCAGTAAATAGTTGGGCGAAGGATGGTTTGTGAGGTCTGACAGATTAACCAGTTTAAATCCGTATTTTTTAGAAGCTTCTTCAAGCTTTGCCGTATTTTCAGGTGTAGAAAAATCGTTGTATATCGTGTATGTATGTGGGATGTCTATAGCAGAAGAGGTTACTGCCTGTATGGTTTCCATTGTAGATTCGATAGAATCTTTTACAGGAGTTATTATGTGTATTCCTTTCATATAATAGCTGCCCGCACAACTTTTAGTAATTCCACAAATCTTGCATTCCTATAAGGCTGGATATAAACTTAGCTCTTTCGAGGGCAACTTGTTCAGAGGCAAAGTATTCAGAGCTGCCAGAAGATATTTTTTTGATAAGCTTGTTGTTCCAGAAGTAGTAGCGGCATTCGTGCTGCTTGCCATTAAAATCGGATACTTTGGTGTAGAAGAATACAGGTTTGCAGCTATCTTTATTTCCATCGTCGGGGTCGTGATATAGAATTTCGTAATATAAGTTCATGCTTCCGATATTGTATTTGTAACGAGCAAAGTGAGGAAATCTTTGAAGTTCAGAAGTTTCGTGATCTAAATCCAAACCATAGAATAGCTCTAATGTACCCTTGTGCTCTCCACTTCCGGGCCACATTTCATCTATGCTTATAACCATCTTATCCTTGGCTGGGTATTCCGGATCTGCTTTCATTTGGAGCATATTCATAGCTGAGGAATATAACTCACGGATAAAGGCTACTTGCTTTTCATCATTGTTTTGTGCCTCAGACCTTAGAGGCATTATTAGCAAAATAAAGATTGCTATTGTTAAGTGTTGTAATTTCATAATATTAGTTGCAGTTAATTATATTCTACATCCATCCAGCATTTCCACTTGCCGGTTAGTACATTTCCACCTCGCCATTCAACTTCTCCCATCTGAAAATCTACCTCGTCTGAGTGGGGATAAATTTTGGCCGGATATAGAGGAGCCCAATGCCCGTAATCGTCGTTTACAATCAAGCGATATGCGTCTAACCCTCGAGAAAAAAAATACTTGAGCTGTTGCCGATCTTCTGTAATATAGCCGAAACTTTGATCTACAGGAACCCAGCCTACACCCTCGTAATATACTTCTGCCCAATCGTGGAGATTAACATTGCCAGGATGTAGCATCCATCCGCTTTGCCATCTTGCCGGAATGCCTTTGTAGCGAGCCATGGTAATAAATAGCAGAGATACCTGTCCGCAATCGCCATGTCTGTTTTTCAAGACATAAGAAGGTATGTTAGGAATTGTGGAATAGTCTCTTGCACCAGCCCATGGTATATTTTCTGTAATCCAGCTCCATATTTTTTTAACTTTTTCGTAAGGTTCTGTTATACCGGCTGTAAGACTGTCTGCTAAAGTCTTTATCTGATCTGTAAATATTATATGTCTTTCTCTTTGTGATGAATATGTACGATATATCAGAGATGTTGTATCGTATGGCTTTATTTGCTCTTCGAGCTTTGCAAAGTATTGATTATAGGATGTAAAGCTTAACTGATAACCAACCTTTATAGTGTCTTGTCCGTTAGAAAGCATCTGAAAGTAAATACTTCTTCTGGTAGCATTCGGGGCAGAAATTATATAGTTGTTAAATCCGTTGTCATAAAAAATCTCCGACAGCGGCAGAGAACTGGTTGAGCTTGTGGTGGTTTCTTTTGAGCTTGTGTTGTGAGTAGATGCATTTGGTAAGTCGAGATACGTATAGTTGGAGTTGTAGCCAACAAATATCCTCTTTGGCTCTATTTCTTTCTGGCGTTCTGTTTCCTTTGGATAAGGAAGCCATATTCTCACTATTTCTCCGGCCGGAACGGCTTCTGGCATAACCCTCATAAGCACATGAATAGTCATCTTTACAGGGTCTATATATGAGGATGCTCTAATGTTTTTGTTGAATTGTTGCTGGCGGGCTGCATTTGCTATTACCTTTGGAAGGTAGTCTTTCAAAAACTCCTCGGTAGTACCGGTTTCCGGGCCTTCTACTGCTTTCATTGCAGCTGCACATTCGGGGTTTATCAGAAAAAGGTTTTTAGGAGCCTTGTAAAAGTATAGTCTTTTACCATCTATTGTCTTGGCTTCCAGTGCTCCGGTTTTTATCCAAGTTTCAATCATCTGATCATCCACATCTGGAATGTATTTTCTTATATATTCTTTTACCTCGGAATCCGATAAAGTGAACTCACCCAAGATTCTGTTCATCTTGTCTTTTTCAAAGTTTATAAGGTATTTGTCTGATTCCGAAAGAGAATCGCATTTTACCGCTTGGGAAAGGATTTGTTTTGCACGCTTAAAATCGCCTTTTTCTATCAATGCATCCAAAGTATGTACATCTAATTTAGCAGTCATTGGGGCTTTGGAAGTGCAGTTGGAGAGAAGAGCTGCAAGGCATACAAGAGTGGCGGCTATTAAGTTGCACTTAGCTTTCATAACAGAATCTTTGTTAGTTTGCCGATTGTAATAGTTACACAAATATATAAATTATTCTTGTATAAGCTGTTTAGAATAAAAAAACACCCGATATGGTTATAGTTCCATATCGGGGTGTAAACCTAAAGTTAAAACTAACTTAACTGCAATCAGAAACTTAGCCTTTTACTCTTTCGCCGTAGGTGCGGTCTTCTACTTTTACACTTATTTTTTCTCCATTCTGGATAAAGAGCGGTACCATAATTTTTGCGCCTGTTTCCAAAGTGGCTTCCTTCATTGCGTTTGTGGAAGCTGTATTGCCCTTTACCGCAGGCTCTGTGTATGTAACCTCAAGTTCTACAAAAGCAGGAAGTTCGCAAGTGAGTATTTCTTCATGATCTGCCCATACCATCATTTCTACATTTTGCCCCTCCTTCATAAGATCTGCATTTTCTACAAAATCTTTGTCTAAATGAACCTGTTCAAAAGTTTCTCTATGCATAAAGTTATATCCTGTTTCATCTGGATATAGGTATTGGTATGGTCTTCTTTCTACTGAAACAAGGTCTATTCTTTCACCGGCTCCATATGTATGCTCCAGAAGCTTTCCTGTCTGGAGATCTTTAAATTTTGTTCTTACGATAGTGTTGCCTTTACCAGGTTTTACATGTTGAAAATAAATAAGCTGGCATGGATGATCGTTGTAGAGGAAAAAAATTCCATTCTTAAAATCTGCTGTAGTTGCCATATAATAGTCTATAAAATTTGCCGCAAATATAATTGTTTAGATGGATTTTTAAAAATTTGGTGCAGGATGTCAGTTGCCACTTTGGGGTAGAAGTAGCACCGCATATCCCAATGTTGTCAGACTCTCGAAACCACTTCATGTCTATTTGCGAAAGAGATTGTATGTAATACGAACGTGGATTGTTTTGCCGGCAGAGTTCGTAGAGTACCTTGCCGTTAGAAGAGTCTTTACCGCTTATAAATACTATTATGCTATGGCTTGTTGCAAATTCTATAAGGCCGGAATGTCTTTGAGCTACTTGTCTGCAAATGGTGTTGTGTACAGTAAGTTTGTTATCGCCAATCATCTTTTGGCGGATTTTATTGCAGACCTCTTCAAATTCGTCTGGGTCTTTTGTGGTTTGAGAAAAGATATTTACAGGTTGCGAAAAATCTACTTTATTTATCTGCTCCAGATTCTCTACTACAACGGCTCTGCCTTCGGCCCTGCCTACAAGACCATTAACCTCTGCATGTCCTATTTTCCCAAAGATAACAATCTGACCGATAGTGTCTGCAATTTTTTTTTGCAACTGCAATACAACGGGGCAAGTGCAGTCTATAAGGTGGATGTGTTTTCTCTTAGCTAACTCATACGTAGAAGGAGGTTCACCGTGTGCTCTGATAAGAACGCTGGTGCCTTCTTGGAGATTTTCCATCTGTTCCTTGTTTATAACTTCAAGCCCTTTCTTACGGAGCCTGTCGAGCTCTGAATTGTTGTGCACTATGGCTCCAAGTGTGTATAAGGCAGAATGTTTAATGAGGTTGCTTTCTGCGGTTTTGATAGCTCTTACTACCCCATTGCAGAAGCCGGAATCTTTATCTATTTCTACTTTCACTCTCATTCTACTTGTTTTACTGCAAAGTTATCATATTCTCTCGTTTTTTGTAAATTTGTAAACTTAAAGTAAGATTTATGGCAAGCGGAAAGATAATTATAGCAATAGACGGATATTCTTCTACAGGAAAAAGCACATTTGCAAAGTTGGTGGCAAAGGGCTTAGGGTATATTTATGCAGACAGCGGAGCTTTGTACAGGGCTGTAACATATTTTGCTTTTACCAATGGTTTTATAGATACAGAGGGAGCCATAGATAAAGATAATTTGCAGAAGGTGCTTCCCAAGATAGAGATTTCTTTTAAAACAAATAAGAAGGGAGAGAGCGTTACTTGCCTGAATAATAGCAATATAGAGAAATATATAAGAACTTCCAAAATATCATCTAATGTCAGCCGTATAGCGGAGCTGCCATTTGTGAGAGAGTTTGTTAATGTGATGCTGCGCAAAATGGGGCAGGACAAGGGGCTGGTAATGGATGGGAGAGATATAGGCACAGCCGTTTTCCCTAATGCCGAGCTAAAGATTTTTATGACTGCCACAGAGCAAGTCAGAGCTATGCGCCGTTTTAAGGAATTACAAGCAAAAGGAGAGAAGGATACATTTGAAAGCGTACTTGAGAGCCTTAAAAAGAGAGATTATATAGATACACATCGTAGTACAGATCCGCTAACTAAGGCTAAAGATGCCATTGAGTTAGACAATAGTAGTATGACTTTGGAAGAAGAGATAGAGTGGATTAACAGGATACTCCTGCCCAACTTTAATTTACAGGTGGAGCTAAGATAGCCTCCTTTAAGATAAGCCATAAGTTGAACTATAAATAGGGGAGTAATGAAGATACTTATAATAGACGATGAGAAGAGCATAAGAATGGCTCTAAAAGATATTTTAGAAGACGAGGGGTATGAGGTAGATTTGGCCGAAGATGGCAAGAAGGGTTGTTCGTTAGCCTCGCAGAATCAATACAGCGTAATTTTCTGTGATATAAAAATGCCGGGGATGGATGGTATAGAAGTGCTTGAGAAACTTGTGGCAGACGGCATAGATTCTTGCGTTGTTATGATTTCTGGGCATGGCGATATAGATACGGCTGTAAAATGCATAAAATTAGGCGCATACGACTTTGTTCCAAAGCCATTAGACCTGAACAGAGTGCTTATAACAATCAAAAATGCCACTGCCCATACAGATGTTGTTAAAGAAAATAAGACCCTTAAAAAGAAGATAGCGGTTTCTAATGCCGTGCAGGAGATTGTGGGTAACTCAAAGGCTATAAGAGAGGTTAGAGATATGATAGAGAAGGTAGCGCCTACCGATGCACGTGTGCTTGTAACTGGCGATAATGGTACAGGCAAAGAATTGGTAGCCAGATGGCTTCACGAAAAAAGCAATAGAGCTTCCATGCCTTTTGTAGAGGTGAACTGTGCAGCCATTCCCAGTGAATTGATAGAGAGCGAGCTTTTTGGTCATGAGAAAGGTTCTTTTACTTCTGCTATAAAACAGCATAAGGGAAAGTTTGAGCAGGCAGATGGAGGTACACTGTTTTTGGATGAGGTTGGAGATATGAGCCTTTCTGCCCAGGCAAAAGTGTTGAGAGTGCTTCAGGAGCATAAAATTACCAGAGTTGGCAGCGATAAAGATATCAGTGTTAATGTGAGGGTGGTTGCCGCTACTAACAAAAATATTCCGGAAGAAATTAAAAAGGGCAATTTCAGAGAAGACTTATACCATCGTTTGAGTGTTATAGTTATAAAGGTGCCGGCCCTTGCAGACAGGAAAGATGATATACCGCTTCTTGCGGAGCACTTCATAGACCAGATTGCAAAGGAAAGTGGCATGGGCCGCTGCAGCATAAATAAAGATGCTATGGAAGAACTTAAAAAGCATTCTTGGACCGGAAACATTCGCGAACTAAGAAATGTGGTGGAGCGTCTTATGATTCTCGGTGGTAACCCAATTACAAAGGCCGATGTTGTGGCCTTTGCCTCACCGATGTTTAGATAGAAGTTCTTTCTATTCTGATTCTGAGAATTTGTGGGGAATCTGGGTGGGTTCTCACCAGTAGTACAACCCTTAGGTTTTCTGAACCTGTACTAAGTGTTCCTATGGCATATTTCATAGGAGGATTACCGCTCTTGTGTATTATGGAAAAAGATTTTGGAGAGTATTGGGCAAAGAAATTTTTCATAATCTGCCTTGCCTGAACGTGAGAACACTCAGTTTGTTTGCCAAATATCTCTATCTCTAAATTTCTTGCAAACCAAGCACTTAAACGGTCTGCATCTCCTTTCTGAATATATTTTGCAATAGGAATGAATACATCTCCTCCGGAATGTTGTGGCGAATGTGGAGCAGATTGTAAACAAACAATCGGCACCGATAGTAACAGTACCAATAACAGTGTTTTTGCCGATACAACAAAACCTCTCTTCATTTTAAATAGGTAAACAACAGCCGAAGTAGGCCGCAAAAATCAAGCCATGCAGCAAGCATACGGGCTTGTCTAAATAAATTGAGCATATTTTCAAAACAAAATTCTAAATTTGCAAGAAGGTTGAACAAAATGAGAATAACTCTTTTATGCGTTGGTAAGACAGACTTTCCTTTTATAGTAGAGGGAATAAAGTTGTATGAGGGCAGGCTCAAGCATTACTGTAAATTTTCAACGGTATGTATTCCGGCTCTCAAAGGGGTGTCTTCCTGGACAAAAGAGCAGATAAAAGAGAAAGAGGGAGAGTTGATTCTAAAGAGTTTGGGCCTGGCAAAAGATAAACCTGCTGCCAAGAAACATGTGGTATTGTTAGATGAGAGAGGAGGTAAGTATTCTTCGGAGGCTTGGGCTTCCCATATAGAAAAACTGGCTTTATCAGATAAAGATGTGTTTTTTGTAATAGGTGGTGCCTATGGTTTTTCAGATGCTGTGTATAGTATCTGTTCGGAAAAACTGTCTTTGTCTGATATGACTTTCTCGCACCAAATTGTGCGTCTGATTTTTATGGAGCAGATTTACAGGGCCTTTACAATAATTAATAAAGAACCTTATCACCATAGGTAGCAAACAGATATAGGCATGCAGAAAAAAGTGTTTGGATTCATAAGAAAAAACATACAGTTACTCACAATTTTGAGTGCAGCGGTGTGTTTTATGCTTTCTGCACTTAAAGGAGGACATAACGGTGATTTTGCCAGTGATGCAGCTACTTTACAGAAGAATCTTCAGAAGCGAGAAGCTTTGTTAGATGAATATGCCTCTATGGCGTTAGACATTCCGGAGGATGAGTGGGTGGAAATTGACGGTTTGCCGGAAGATATGGTTATTTACCGCTATCACTCAGATACGTTGCAGTCTTGGGCTCATTTGTTTCCGTTTGCCAACGACGAATTAATAGAAGGCTCTATATACCAAGTGTATAGAGCTGAACATTATTTAGACGGGCAGAGCAGGTTTCAGTACCCGTTTTCTTACTTATCTGGCAGAGAACAGTTTGTATGTATAGGTAGTGGTTGGTATCTGATAAAATCTTACATAAAAGATAATTTGAGGGTAATAGCCGGTCTTGTGATAAAGACAGACAAACAGATAGCCTTGGCTTTGGGAAAAGATGTTATTAACTCGCATCTTACAAAATCTGAGATATTGGACATTGAGCCGTTGGCTTTTGAGAGTTGTGGGGCGGAAATTAGAGCACAAGACGGCGAAGTGTTGTTTTTAGCGGTATGCGATCCTCATGTTGGAGGCTACAATGCGGTGGAACCTTCTACTTGGATAGGTCTTGTTTTTCTTACACTTTTCTGCATCTTCTTTTTGAACCGTAAGAGAAGTGTTACACGGTTTGTTATATATATTGGGGTTATTACTGTATTGCGTATAATAGCCTTCTGGCTTGGCGGATTGAGCTCTTATTCTTCGGTATTTTTTTCTCCAACTATTTATGCCGATACCGGCCTCTTTTCATCAATAGGACAGCTTCTGCTTAATAACTTGTATATCAGCATGATATTTTTGGGTATCTATATGCTCAGAGATAGGTATTTGAGAAGGCTTAGGCAGAGCTCTGGCGCAGTTAAGGTTTTAGGTGTAGGGTTGCTTTGCATCATTCCGGTGCTTTTGTGCATATACATAAACTTTACGCTCAGAAGTTTGGTGTCCAATTCTTCCATCAACATGGAGCTGCACAGAGTAACCTCTATCAACATTTACACTATTCTGTGTTATCTTTCTTATGCTCTTCTTTTTCTTATGCTTATGTTCAGCTTGCAACTGATAGTTTCGCTGATGAAGATGAAGCGGAAGAGAAGCCTGTTAACTATAAAGAATACTTTGCTGTTTGCAGTGGCGGCGGCCTTTTATACATTACTCACCGTAACCTCTTTGAGCTCCGTTAAGGAAACGCAATGGAGCCGTTTGCTGGCTAATCGCCTGTCTATAGAGCGAGATCTCGGTTTGGAACTCGAACTCAGAGAACTTGAGAAGAAGCTCTGGAACGATCCTATATCGGGAGTAATGCTCTCTACACCGCAAGAAAACCTAAGAATGTTAGAGATGCGTTTCTCCGAGCTGTACTTCCATACAATAAAACAAAAGTACATAGTGTCGCTTACCGTGTGCAGGCCAAACGAGAGCATACAGGTGGGGCAGATGGTTGTTAATTGTGTAGATTATTTTCAGGCTCGTATGGCTCAGTATGATGCGGTACAAATAGCAGAGAACAGTTCTTTTTATTATTTGAGTAACTTCAATGGTTTGGTTGGCTATCTTGGCGTATTCCCGTATCTTACAGAGAATGGTACAGTGAATCTTTTTATAGAAATCAATGCTCGTTTTGAGGAAGAGCCTTCTGGCTATCCCGATAGGTTTTCAGACTACCAGCCAGACGATTTGAATATTCCGCCAATTTTCTCTTATGCTAAATATCATGGCGGAAGATTAGTGCTGTATAGGGGAAGATACGATTATCCTATGTATGAAAAGGAGTTTGAAGCAGAGGCGGTATCTAAAGACGGGTATCTGCATAGGGTAAATAAAGTTACAGAAGACAACACTGTGGTAATTAGCCGGCCCGAACGTTCCATATTCCCTTATATAGTATCTTTCTCATACATAGTGTTGTTCTATTTCTTCTTCCTTCTTATGGTAATAAGATTGAAGAGAGCCAGAATAAGAGCTTCTGCAGCACTTAAACGTTCTAAAGGTTCCTGGGGCCGGAGACTGAATGTTCTGATATTGCTGATAGTTTCAATATCGCTTATTTCTGCAGCAGTAGGAAGCGTTTGGTACAGTGTAAGTTATTATAACATGAACAGTAGAATGCAGATGGAAGAGAAGATACAAACTATAGGAAAAACCTTGTCTTCTTACTTTACCTATGTTCACGATTATACAGATGTAAGTGCCAATGAATTAGTGAATGTAATGGATCGTTTGGCAAACGATACTCATGCAGATATTAACTTGTATGGCCCTACAGGCAAGATAATAAGATCTACCAAAATGGATTTGTTCCAGAAGTTTATACTTTCCTCTCGAATGAATCCAAAGGCGTATCACGATGTGGTGATAGGGCAGAGAAGCCAGATTTTTAACAAAGAATCTATAGGGGAGTATAGCTTTTATTCTCTGTACAGTCCAATCTATAACTATGCCGGCAAACTGGTAGCAATAGCCAATATCCCTTATTTTACAAGGGGAGGCGATCTTAACGGAGACCTTTCCTATGTGGTGGCTACTATTATAAATGTGTGTATTTTGGTGTTTATGCTGGCTCTGTTTTTATCGCGTCTGCTGTTTGCCAGAGTTACACGCCCACTTAATGAGATTAGCCGAAAGCTGAGTTTTATGGATGTGTCTTCTGTACCTGAACATATCAACTATACCAGCAACGATGAGTTAGGTACCCTTGTAGATGCCTATAACAAGATGGTGGATGATGTGGCAGAAAGCACTCGCAAGATGGCAATAGCCGAAAGAGAAAGGGCTTGGAGCGATATGGCTCGCCGAATAGCTCACGAAATAAAGAACCCACTTACTCCTATGAAGCTTAGCATACAGAGGATTATGATGCTGAAAGAACGTAATACTCCGGGTTGGCAAGATAAGTTAAACGATATTTCGGCATCTATGTTGGAACAGATAGAGATTCTTTCTAACACGGCAACAGAATTCAGCAGCTATGCAAAGTTTTATGTAGAAGACGATACAGTATTTAATCTTTATGAGGTAATGAAAGAACAGAAAGAGTTCTTTGATACAGACGAAAACATAAGAATTACTTTTAGTTACGAAACCGAAAAATGTTTTGTAAAGGCCAGGCGAGGCCAAATAGTAAGAGTGCTTGTTAATCTGATAACTAATTCAATACAAGAGTTAAGCAGTTCGGAAGGCAAAGGTTTTGTGAGTTTGTCTTTAACTCGCACAAACAACTTTTACAAAATTAGTGTGGAGGATAATGGCAGAGGAGTTGGGCCGGAATTTTTAGAAAAACTCTTCCAGCCAAACTTTACTACAAAGAGTAGTGGAAATGGATTGGGGCTTGCTATCTCCAAAAGTATTATAGACCAGAGTGGTGGAAAAATATGGTATTCGCGGAGCGAGCTTGGAGGCGCCGCCTTCTCGTTTACTTTACCGGTCTTAAAGCAGAAAGAAACTTAAATAAATAATAATAATATAATTTAACAGATATGGCTAAATATAATTTTGACAAAGAGGTTTGCCGAAAGGGCACCAATTGTATAAAATGGGATATGACTAGTCAAATTTGGGGAAAGAAGAATCTTCTGCCTATGTGGATAGCAGATATGGATTTTCCTACGCCTAAATTTTTTACAGATGCCCTTGTAAAGAGAGTAGATGGTGGTGTTTTGGGATATGGTTGCCGTCCTAAAGCTTGGTACGATGCTATTATAGCTTGGTTTAAAGAGCGTTATAATTGGACAATAGATGCCTCTCAAATAGGGTTTGTACCTGGCATAGTTGTGGGTATTGCTCATGCTTTGAGATGCTTTACAAAACCTGGCGATAAGGTTCTGATATTTCCGCCTGTGTATTATCCGTTTGCCAATCAGATAGCCTATGCAGGCTGCAAGGAGGTGGACTGTCCGCTTGTGCTGAAAGAAAACCACGGCTCAGAAGATTACCAGATAGACTTCAAAGACTTAGAAAAGAAAATAAAAGGTTGTAAGGCAATGATTTTATGTAACCCTCACAACCCTGGAGGCCGCGTGTGGTCTTTGGCAGAACTTAAAAAAATTGCAAAACTATGCGTAGAAAATAATGTTTTTGTAATCAGCGATGAGATTCATTGCGATCTGTCTTTTCATCCTCATATTCCGTTTGCTACAGTAAATGCAAAGCAGGCCGAAAATACCATAACTTTCCATGCACCGAGCAAAACTTTTAATTGTGCAGGGGTGGGTGCCAGCGAGTGGGTGGCTACAAACCGGCAGCTGCACGATAAGTTTGCTGCATATCTGAGAGGCGGAGAGTTTGATGGCGGACATTACGATTCGTATATGCCTTCTACAATACTATATTCTGCCAAGGGTGCCGAATGGTTAGAGCAGGCATTAGACTATATAAAAGCAAACATAGGTTTTGTAGAAGAGTTTCTAAGAGAGAATTTTACTGTTGATACTCTTGATGCAAAAGGCAAGATGGGCCGTACGCAGCTTATAAGAATGATAAGGCCAGAGGCTTCATTCCTGATATTCTTAGACTTCAGAAAGCTTGGCTTAACCCAAAAAGAACTCGTGGAATTTGTGGTGGACAAAGCTCATCTTGCTCTTAACGATGGAGCTGTATTTGGGCAAGGCGGCGAGGGCTTTATGAGGCTTAACATAGGCTGTCCGAGAAAAACTCTAAAGAAGGCTATGAACCAACTCAAATATGCTTTCTGTAAGAAGTATAAGCTATAGAATATAATTTATTATATTTGTACCTCGCTTTTTGGGGCGGGGTAGCAAACGGGATGTGGCGCAGTTGGCTAGCGCACCTGCTTTGGGAGCAGGGGGTCCCGCGTTCGAGTCGCGGTATCCCGACCCTTCTGAATCAAGCACTTACGGAAGCGTAGG
>DFIA01000049.1 GCA_002372015.1 Bacteroidales bacterium UBA3709
TGATTCATAATCATGAGGTCGGCGGTTCAAGCCCGCCCCGCGCTACAAAAAGGGTGATTCGTCACCCTTTTTGCTTATTTCCCTTGTATGATATTGCTCCTATTTTACTGAAGGCAAAGAAGCAATAGAGCCTTGCAGCACCAAATGCCCACCGCACACGCTATTTTGCCTCTAAATTGAAGAAGAAATAGAGCCCTGCCCAAGTAACAGGTACGTCTTTGGCGTTACCTATCTGCGAGCCATTCTTATCTCTGATTGTGCCATCGTTGTCTATTTTACCTATCTGTGAACCATATTTATCGCGAACAACACCCTCTGAGGATATTTTTCCTATTTGCGAGCCATTCTTATCTCTGATTATGCCATCGTTGTCTATCTTTCCTATCTGTGAACCATACTTATTGCGAACAACACCATCTGAGTTAATCTTACCCGTTTGTGCGCCATTTCTATCTCTTATAGTGCCATCGTTTTGAATGCTCCCTATCTGCGAAC
The DNA here is from genome assembly GCA_002372015.1 of Bacteroidales bacterium UBA3709. Classification (GTDB taxonomy): domain Bacteria; phylum Bacteroidota; class Bacteroidia; order Bacteroidales; family UBA932; genus Egerieousia. Next base: position 496 of record DFIA01000049.1, read on the forward strand.
CGTACCTATCTCTGATTGTTTGTGCGGCAGAGATTGAGGATGTTGCCAATAATACAAAAGCGATAGCTATGAGCCCCAATAATCGCTTCATATTCTTCTGTGATGTTTTAGGGCTTGGCGCTGTACAGAAAGTTCTTGATGTTGCCAATAGTCGTTTCATATTATATTATGTTTAGAACTACTTATGTGGATGTTTTTACTTGTCTATTTCCTTAAATTGTTCAAGCAAAAATTCTTCCATAATTTTATATGCAGTTATATTTGGGTGTACACCATCTTTAGCATATTCTTTAGGAAGCCCTCCGTTTCTATCTGCCAGAATAGAGTGATAGTCTATGTACGGGATACCTTGTTTGCTTGCATATTCGCAAATCATATCATTTAGCTTTATTATGTCTTGAGCAGGAGAAAGATCTTTTCTCCAAATAAAGGAAGCTGCAGGTAAAACAGAACAAAGAATAGGTTTTATTTGGTGAACCTTAGCTAATTCTACCATTGACTCTAAATTGCCGAGAATGTTTTCGAGAAAAATTATTCCATTGTTTTGTGCAATATCGTTTGTGCCGGCCATTATAAATACATACTGCGGTTTTAGATCCAATACATCTCTGCGAAACCTTACTAACATTTCGCTGGTTGTCTGACCAGATATGCCCCTGCCTACAAAGTTGTTATTTTTAAAGAATAGCGTATCTAACTGCCACCATAGCTCTGTTATGGAGTCGCCCATGAGCACGGCTTTTACACTATTGTTTGTGTTAGAAACTTTAGCTTGCATCTGCTCGGCAATTCTTGCATTGTCTTTTCTGAATACATAGAATTGCGCCCAATCTAACTTCTTGGAGTTGGCATTAGCGGCCTGTACATCGTTTGATTCAGCCTTTTTAGAGGTAGTCTGCTTTTGTGTTTGTGCGGTAATGAAAGATGCAGATGCTATCAATGTCATTACCAGTATCATAAATCTTTTCATAATATTATCTTTCTCAGGTGCGGAGGTTCTAAAGAAATTCTCATTCACATCTACCATATTTATCGGATTTCCTGCGCAATAGGCATATGGTGATATTGGGTAGTATTTTCTGATAGTGGGTCTTGTGTTGTCCATCTGGTTAGTGTTGGCTTGTATTGCCTTGCTTTCATACTTATCTATTGGTCGTTGGAATAGAGGATTGTTACAATAACTCAACATATTGCAATATAACACTTTTATGGAGAAGATGCAAGCTTGCTTGAGTTTGTCATGATGAGAAAAGTTGCAACAGATATGAACTTAGAGGACTACCGGGAGAGAATCTTTATGCAATGTAAAAAAAAATACACTTGACAAGAGTTGTCAAAACGGGGCGGTATCTTTGCAGTGTAAAATAAGTATAACAAATAAAAACATAAAGCAATGAATAGCTATAATATCTTGTTCGGAAGCGAAATAGCCGCCTTTATAAACGAAACAATCGATGAAGCTCAGAAAATAGAAATTTCTATACTCAGAGAAGAAAGGCCGGTTGCTATTTAAAGCCGTATCGTTTTAGCAGGGCCTGAGGTTTTGGGTCTCTTTTGCGGAAGTTGCGGTAGAGAACGGCGGCATCTTCTATGTTGCCTTTTTCCAGAATGTTTTCTCTGAAACTATGTGCGATTTTTTTGTTAAATACACCGTTTTGCTTGAACAACGAAAAGGCATCTGCCTCAAGCACTTCTGCCCATTTGTAGGAGTAGTAGCCGGCCGCATACCCTCCGGAAAATATGTGAGTAAAGCTTGGGCAAAAAGCTGTTTTAGGAACGGCAGGAAGCAGGCTGCATTTTTTCTTGACGAGGTTCTCTAACTTCTCCAAGTCTTTTGAGCTTTTTATTTGTTTTACTTTTTCTGATGGCAAGGTATGTAGCGCCATATCTGTAATACCAAATGCGAGCTGCCGTACAAAGGCGTAGCCATTGTTGTAGTTATTAGCTTTCTTTATTTTGGCAATAAGGTCTTTACTAATTACTCTACCGGTTTTGTAATGTTTGCCGGCCATTTTCAGAAAACCTTCTTCAGTGGCCCAGTTTTCCATTATCTGAGAAGGCAGTTCTACAAAATCGCGAGTTACGGAAGTTCCTGTTAGTGAGGGGTACTTGCCTTTGCCAAGGATTCCGTGCAAGGCGTGTCCAAATTCGTGAAGCAGGGTAGTAACTTCTCCAAATGTTAGGAGCGATGGTTTGGTGGGTGTAGGTTTGGTAAAGTTGCAGACTATGGAAATAAGCGGTCTTTCTTCCGGAATACCTCCGCTGCTTCTGAAACGTGTCATCCAGGCCCCTCCGCGTTTACTTTTTCTTGGATAAAAATCGCAGTAGAATAAGGCAAGATGGCTACTATCTTTATCGAGAACTTCATAAACCTGCACATCTTTGTGATAGACAGGAATATCTTTTGCTTTTACAAAGGTTATTCCATATAGTTTATTGGCGAGTTTGAAAGTGGCTTGCAACACATTGTTTATACAAAAGAAAGGTTTTATGAGATTGTCGTTGAGATTGTAACTTTTTTGCCTGAGTTTTTCGCTCCAATAAGCAAGGTCCCAAGGTTGTAGCGTTTGATATTCAGACTTGTTTGGCAGTAAATCTTTCTTGTGCATATTCTTATTGGCAAATAACTCTATACGTTTTATATCTCTTTTGCCATACGGAAGTGTTTTTTGCAGAAGATTGTTAAGAAAAGCATTTACTGTTTTTGTGTTTTTTGCCATTCTGTATTTGAGTACTCTTTGTGCGTAAGTTTTGAAACCTAATAGGTTGGCTGTACTTGTGCGTAATTCCAGCAGCTTTCTGATAATAGCGGTATTATCATATTTCCCGCCGAGGCATCTGGAGTTGTATGCCATGTACATTTGTTTTCTTAGTTCTCTTTTTGAAGAGTATTTCATAAAGCCTGAATAGCTGGGGGCTTGCAGTGTAAAGACCCATCCTTTCAGTTTTCTTTCTTTTGCGGCAGCGGCAGCTTCCTCAATAATATAATCCGGCAGCCCACTTAGACTTTCTTTCTTGGTTATATGTAAGATAAAATCGTTGGTGGCATCCAGAACATTTTTGCCAAACTGTAAGGAAAGCAGATTAGCCTTTTGGGAGTTTTTTCTGAGCTGTTTCTTTTCCTGTTCATTCAACATAGCACCCTTTTCTTTGAAGGCTTTGTACTTTTGATCCAGCAACCTACTCTGTTCTTTGTCTAAATGTAGTTTATTCCTTTTTTTATAAACGCATTGTATTCTCTGAAACAGCTTGTTGTTTAGCAGTATATGTAACGAAAGTTTTGTGAGTTGCGGAGAAATTTCTTCTGCAATCTTGTGCATATTGTTGAATGATATGCACTCGTTGAGATTAAAAAAAATGTTGCTGACAGTATCTAAGGCCTTGCCTGCAAACTCTAAAGCCTCTATTGTATTCTTGAAGGTGGGCTCTTCTGGGTTATTGATAATGGTTTCAAATTCTGAGTATGCCTCTTTTATTGCTTGCCTGAATGCGGGCAGGTAATGTTCTTCTTTTATTTTATCAAACTGTGGTGCTCCGTACCTCAGTGTTGAGGGACAGAGAAGAATATTCTTTTTCATAAATGTGGGGAGTTTTTACTGTGTTTGGATTACCAAATACTTTGTTTGTTCCCAAAATCCTTTCGGATCTGATATGTTGATGATAGCTTCTCCATCTACCGTAACTATGTTGTAAGTACCCTTTCTGTGATTTGATAAAACTTTAGCTTTTGGAGAGTTTGTATTGATAGTGGATATTTCTCTGTAATCTATTTTTATAAAAGCTGTTTTTTCTGCCTCATAAGAAACCTTTGCAGATTTAAATAGCGCACCCTTAGATAACACTCCGGCCTCTATTAATTCGCTTTTGCTGCCAATGATGTAAAAGGCAGAATACAGCACCCTATCTTGATCTGCTATTTTTTCTTCCATCTGCTCTTTTTCTCCCGAAAGTGTGGTAATGTCTTTTTGTAAGCTGGTTACATGCTGTCCAAGGCTATCGAGCTTTTGCTCTTTTTCTGTGATAATTATGTCTTTTGCCTGAATTTGTTTTTGCAGGTTATCTATTATGGCAGATTTTTCTTCTAATTCTTTCTGAATGGCATTAAGTCTTTTCTTGAACTCAACAGACTTAATGTTGCTTTCTTTTTTCAGTTGCTCAATTTTCTGCTTGTAGTTTTCTATTGCATTTTGCAGAGCAGCAACATCAGACAATAGTCTTTCTCGTTGATTGCCAGATATATCTACGCCTTCTTTAGAGCTTTCTATAGAAATTATATTCTCTTTTTCTCTGATGTTTTTTAGGCCGGATTCTACCTCATTGAGGGCGGCAAACACTTCATCTAACTGATTTTTCTGGCTCCCATAGTTGCCTTTTAAGGAGTCTAACTGAGCTTGTAGCTGCTTATATTTTGAAGAATTTTCAACGCAGGAAACAGTAGAGAACAGCAATGTAAGAATTGCCACCAGGGGCAATATTTGTTTTTGAATGAGCTTCATAATCTTCTTTTTCTACTGTAAGCGAAGGTACTCAATATTTTGAATACTTGGCTTATCAGAGCAAGAATTCTTAGCAAAAATTTAGCATTGGAGCGCTCAAGTGCAGCTACACATCTTCTGATTTGTTTTATGTGAATTTCGTTTCTTTTTCGCCTTCTTCTTTCCAATGCGTTGTTATAGAAAGTTCTGCATGGGTCTGAACAGAATATTTTGTCGGCCCTTCCTATAACATCTTCTCCGCAAACAGGACACTTTCTTTGATTCATACGCCACTTTTCTAACAGACCATTTTTCTAACAGCTTCAAAGTTACAGAGCTAAGACTCTGTTTAAGTTATAGGCAGAGTTAAATAAGATTAGTTTTTTGACGATTATGAAAAAGTATTGCGCTTAACAGATTCCAATATCGATAAGCTTTTTGCTCAATGATGTAGGATATGTATATAAACGTTTATAGGCAAATATAAAAAGGATATGTGTATGGCAATAGCTTTTATTTGCCATAGCAAAAAGAAACAATAAAAATGGAAAAATCGTTGAACAAAGTGGAACTGAAAGGGCGCGTAGGAGCAGACCCTAAGGTAACCGAAATTTCAGAAAATGTAGCCATAATACGTTTTTCTGTAGCAACGCATGAAACTTTTAAGGGTAAAGACGGACAGCTGAGAGAAGAAACTACTTGGCATAATGTTGCGGCGTGGTCTGGCAGGGGGATGTTGGAGTTTTCAAAAATTAAAAAAGGTGTTTTTGTAGAACTTGCAGGGAGGTTGAGGTACTTCAAGTATGTGGCTAAGGATGGGCAGGAGCGATTCTCTTGCGAAATAGTGGCATCTAAAATGTCTGTGCCGGAAAATGATTAACTTTGCCCTCGGTGGCAAAAAGTTGCCAAAGGTTTATTATGAGTGCAGAAATAATGCGAGAATTTTATCTCTACAACACCCTCTCCAGAAAGAGAGAACGATTAGAAACAGTTGTGCCGGGAAGGGTAGGCTTGTATGTTTGCGGCCCTACTGTTTATGGCGATCCTCATCTTGGGCACGCGAGGCCGGGTGTAACCTTTGATGTATTAGTGCGGTTGCTCAGGAGTATAGGTTATAAAGTACGCTATGTGCGAAATGTTACAGATGTTGGGCATTTAGAGCACGATGCTGATGAGGGAGAAGATAAGATAGCAAAGAAGGCCCGTTTAGAGCAACTTGAACCTATGGAAGTTGCCCAGTTATATACCGTGCGCTTCCGAGAGGTGATGGCAAAGCTAAATGTTCTGCCTCCGAGCATAGAACCTAATGCATCGGGCCATATTATAGAGCAGATAGAGTTTATTAAAAAGATATTAGACAACGGTTATGCCTACATCAGCAATGGTTCTGTATATTTTGATGTAGAAAGCTACTCAAAGAAGTTTAATTACGGAGCTTTGAGTGGTAGAAATGTTGAGGAACTATTGCATAATACCCGCAACCTCGACGGGCAACAAGACAAACGCTCATCGGCAGATTTTGCTCTATGGAAAAAGGCTAATCCTCAACATATTATGCGTTGGCCTTCGCCTTGGGGAGATGGTTTCCCGGGTTGGCACATGGAGTGTTCTGCAATGGGAGAGAAGTATTTGGGTAAGGAGTTTGACATTCACGGTGGGGGTATGGATCTTATGTTTCCTCATCATGAGTGCGAAATGGCTCAGAATTTTGCAGAGAGAGGTAGTGGAGGCGTACGTTATTGGATGCACAACAACCTCATAACCATAGAGGGTAGAAAGATGGGCAAGTCTTTGGGCAACTTCATAACATTGGAAGAACTTTTCAGTGGCGATAATCCTAATTTGGAGCAAGCTTACACGCCTATGACAGTACGCTTCTTTATACTCCAAGCTCATTATCGTGGAACATTGGATTTTAGCAACGCTGCTTTGCAGGCATCGGAGAAGGGGTTGAAGCGTCTAATGCAGGCAATAAAGGATGCTAATTCGTTAGCGATTAAAGATGGTGCCGGCGTAAAATTGGAAGATATAAATAAAATTAGGGAAGAAATTTTTACCGCACTATGTGATGACATGAATACTCCGGTGGCGTTATCCTATGTGTATGAGTTAGTTAAGATTGTAAATAACATTAAGGAGGGTAGAACAAGTGCTTCTGCTGCAGAAAAGAGTGCAATATGTTCTCTTTTTAAAGAAGTAGTAACAGATATACTCGGACTCATAGATGAGGATGCCCAGTCTTCTTCAGGCGGAATATCTAAAGCAGCAAAGGTTATAGATGGCCTTATGGGTTATATTATAGAGGAGCGAAAGGAGGCACGTGCCAACAAAAATTGGGGCAAGAGCGATAAAATACGAGACACTCTAAAAGAATTGGGCATACAACTAAAAGATAATAAAGACGGTACCTCGTCTTGGGAAGTGGAATAACAGATCTTTGGTAAAAATAAAACGGAGCACTTAGTACTCCGTTTTATCTTCTTTTTCTTGCCATTTTCTGAAAACCTCAAGTGCTTCTTTACGCAAGAGTTTTTCAGATTTTTTCTGTCTGTCTTCCGGCTTGAGTTCTATTTCTTGATAAATAAAATCGTCGTCGAACCCTATTTCTGCTGCATCTTTACGGTTATTTGCGTAGTAAATTTTATCTAAATGCGCCCAGTATATAGCTCCTAAACACATAGGGCACGGCTCGCACGATGTATAAATTTCACAGCCCGATAGATCGAAAGTGCCAAGCTTTTTTGTGGCATTTCTTATGGCAGTAACCTCTGCATGCGCAGTAGGGTCGCAGTTTATGGTTACGCTGTTAGAACCTTCTGCAACAATTTCTCCATTACGGGCAATTACGGCTCCAAATGGCCCTCCGCCCTCCTCCACGCTTTTGTTAGAAAGCTGGATGGCTCTTCTCATCAAATCTTTCTTGTCCATAATCAGTTTTAAAAGTTTCTGCCTGCAAGGATAGAGGATTATCGCTTAAAGTCTATTTGATCTTCTTGTAGCCGTAGCAGCTTCTGCCACCTAATTCAAGTTCTATTTTCATTAAGCGGTTATATTTTGCAACACGGTCTGTTCGGCTGAGTGAACCGGTCTTAATCTGACCGCTGTTGGTTGCAACTGCTATGTCTGCAATGGTGGTATCCTCTGTTTCTCCGCTACGATGTGATGTAACGGTGGTGTAGCCGTTACGGTGTGCCATTTCTATAGCATCTAAAGTTTCTGTAAGAGTACCAATCTGGTTTACCTTAATCAGAATAGAGTTGCCGGCTCCCTTTTTAATACCTTTCTCCAAATAAGATACATTAGTTACAAACAAGTCGTCTCCTACTAATTGTACCTTATCTCCAATTGCTTTTGTAAGTTTTACCCAACCATCCCAATCGTTCTGATCCATACCGTCTTCTATAGAATCAATAGGGTATTTTTTGCAGAGTTTCTCTAAATAAGCAACTTGCTCTTCTGCTGTGAGGCATTTGCCCTTAGGCTCTTTTTTTGTGCCGTTGTTCAGCTGTGAGTAATCGTATGAATACTTTGTGCCATTCTTTACCGAGAATTCGCTGGCTGCGCAGTCAAGAGCGATTGTAATATCCTTGCCAGGCTTGTAGCCGGCTGTTTTGATAGCCTCCACAATGCAGTCAAGAGCATCGTCTATGCCTTTGAGAGCCGGTGCAAAACCGCCCTCGTCTCCAACTGCTGTAGAAAGGCCTCTGTTTTTGAGAACCTTTTTGAGTGCATGAAATACCTCTGCACCCATTCTTACGCCTTCTGCCATATTCTTGGCACCAATAGGTCTTATCATAAATTCCTGAAAAGCTATAGGGGCATCTGAGTGGGCGCCACCGTTGATGATGTTCATCATAGGAACAGGAAGTACGTATGCGTTGGTTCCGCCTATGTATCTGTAAAGAGGTATTTCCAGCTCTTCGGCGGCAGCCTTAGCTACGGCAAGCGAAACTCCGAGTATGGCGTTAGCACCAAGCTTAGCTTTGTTCTTGGTACCGTCTAACTTTATCATCAACTGGTCTATCTCTCTTTGTTGCAGGGCGTTCAAACCCAATAAGGCCGGTGCTATAATTTCATTCACATTCTTTACAGCTTTAAGAACGCCTTTACCGCCATAGCGCTTATTGTCTTTGTCTCTGAGTTCAATAGCTTCATTTTCTCCTGTAGAAGCTCCAGATGGAACTGCAGCAACCCCCTTGAATCCCGAATCGAGAGTAACTTCAACTTCTATTGTAGGATTTCCTCTTGAATCGAGAATTTCTCTACCAACTACATCTATAATAATCATAATAAATAATTTAAGAATGTTATTTTACCGAATGTTGTTATTTGCATTTGAGCAAATAAACAAAAGTTGCTGCAAATTTAGTAAAAACTGCATTTTTTTTAATACCTTTGGTCTGCATTTATTTAATTATAAAGATCCTTAAACTTATTTAGCTATGACAGAAAATCAAAAACAAGGAAACAAAGTTCTGGCAGCAGCAATACTGGCTGTAGGACTTGTAGCTCTCGGATTTTGCCTGAGGAGCGGTATCGTAAAATTCAAATCTATGGACGATGTGGTAGATGTAAAAGGTTTGTCTGAAAGACAAGTTCCTGCAGATAAGGCTGTCTGGAGAGTGTCTTTTGGTCGTCAGGGCAACGACTTGACCTCTCTTCAATCTTCTGTAGATGCAAATACTAGAGTTGTAAAAGATTTTATAAAGAGAGCGGGTATTACCGAAGATGAAATATTTGAAGCCTCTCCTTCTGTAAGTAACTTAGAAGATCAGTACAGATATTCTAACAACCGACCAGATTACAAATGGCACATAAATCAGTCTATGACAATTTCTACCAAAAATGTAGAAGCCATAAGAAATTTGGTAAAAACTGCGGCTACAGAAATGCTCAAACAGGGCATTATTCTCAGCGATTGGGCTTCTTATGATTTTACAGGTCTTAATGAGCTAAAGCCGGAGATGATAGCAGAGGCTACAGCTAATGCAAGGTCTGCAGCCCAGAAATTTGCCGATGATAGCGGTAGTTCTATCGGAAAGATAAAGACTGCCAGACAGGGCCAGTTCTCTATAGAAGATTTGGATGAAACTACAGACTATATAAAGAAAGTAAGGGTGGTTACTACCATTACTTATTATCTGAAGTAAACGTATTTACAGCGTTTACTAAACATAGTTATTATAGTCTGTTTTACAGATAAGGATGGTCTAAATGGCCATCCTTTTTGCAAAAAAACTTGCTTTTCTCTCGGCTTTTGCTATATTTGTTTTTGTGAAAGATGTGTGTTGCTTGAAAAGTTATTGAAACAACGAAAGATGAGACATATTGCCGCTGCAAGAAGGGTAATGACGGCATGAAAGGCTGCTATGCAGGCAATGCCATAAGTCTCCGCGTACGTTGCGGTAAAGGCATAGAAGGGCCATGCCACATCAAAATCAAGAATGGTGATTGCAGATAAGCCAATTACTGTATGCGCAGCATTATTTTAATTATTGCGGCATTGTTGTTTTCCACCGACCTTTTTTCTCAGAAAGTTGTTGTGATGAACGAGTACGGTGAGAGCATACCGTACCTGTACTTTGTTGGAAAAGACGGCAAAGCCTTAGCAGTGTCCAACAGCAACGGGGAGATAGACTTAGGTCTGTCTTCCCTTGCGGACACGCTGGAACTTACGGTAAGATCTGAGTTCTATGTGCCTCTGAAGTTTTCCGTGAAGTACCTCAAGAAAGCTGGCAGCATAACGGTGAACTTCCGCTCCAATGTTTTGGACGCTGCTATTGTTATGCCGCAAGAAACGCTGAGGGAGATAGTTTTACGTGCTGCAGAGGACTTTGGCAGACGCTACATACGAAACTACCTTTGCACTGTGGACTATAAGCGCTTCATCTACAGCGGTGAGCGCTATCTTCAGATGTATCTGGCATATGGGCTTACGGCATCTTTGCGTTTTACCCAAAAAACACCGCCTTTGCATTTTGATGACAATAATATTAACAGCTTTGGTTATGTTCCCATAGATGCTTTCATTACCGACTTCTTTCCACCCGGCAGCGATGTTCCGATGACTACTTTTTGTCTTGATTCGGATAATATGAACATTGCTTACTGGAACATGTGTGGAACAGAGATTATTCAATTCAAGCGCGCCATAGAGATATATTCTCCGGTAAACAGCAAAATGGCAGATTTTTTCAGATACTGGGTGATTGATAAGAGGGAAACCTCTTCCGGTACGTCATACACTATAGGTTTTTCCACCAAGCCGGGTGTTTTTCCAAGGAAGACCAAGCTTTTTGGTAGCGGCAAAATGACGATATCTTCCGGAGTCATAGAATCTGTGGAGATTGAGAATATGGAGCAGAGATATTACATGCGCTTTCATAACAAATCCCCTGAACCGGAAATTGTTATTCCATATATCTGGCGCGTGGAATATGCAGAGGCTCCTTCCGGAATTTATACAAAGAAACTTGCATTAAACCAGAAGTGGGAGTTGCCCGAAGGAGCGGAGGGTGTTGACTGGGGAAACCAGATTACTTGGAAGGGGTTACATCCGGCAGAGCGTATCCCGCCCTACAAGCACGCTCTAAGAAACAGGCTACGCACAGAGACTGAAATTGTTTTTGGCGGGATAATTGAAGTTACAGACGGTAAAACCATATCAAAGTTCTCAAAATCATCTTTATTCTATTTTTATACGTATATGGGCGTTTACGTTGATGATGTAAATGAGAAGTTCTGGGGAGTCCGCCTGAAAAAGCTCGGCAACCTTGCTAAGATAAAGGCGGATCTTTATGATTCACGGACTCCGTTGTTGGAGCAAGCTAAAGGGTTCTACGAACGTATTTTACCTGAACTCAGATATCTACATCAACAGTGGTTGTTGGAGCGATCTCAAAAGTTTCAGGAACGCATAGCCGATGAAGATTTTGTTCCTACGCTCTTCTTCAAGGACACTCTTGGCAGGGCAATCCCCAAATACACTATAGGCAGGGAAATGTTCAGAATCCTTTATGGCAGGGAGTACTACAATGAATGAAAAGTAATCTTATGAGTGAAAGAAAAACAGTATTTATTTTTGAACAACTACCTGTCTTTGTAATAAAATCTTATATAGCCTACTTTTTCGGACTTTTTACTAAGGAGTTATATGTGATATTGCTGAGTATTTGCTTGTCATCATGCTGCTTGTTCTTTTCCTCTGCTTTTCTTCTACGAAAGTATCAAGCTGTTGTCTTAAATATAGCGGATGATAAGGCTTTTGTAAAAAAAAGGTTTTTTATGAGATTTTTCTTGTCTTTATCCTTACTTTGTTTAAGTGTATTTTCATTACTGATATTGATATGAATATTGTGAAAAATAAAAGACTTTTCCTCTTGGTTTTTGCGGTTTCTTTGTCACTGTTTGGAGCGGCGCAATTTTTCTGTACTGCTGCAAACGCTCAGGCGAGGCGGCAGCAAGATGAACCGTATCTGAAATTTTTAGACAAGAGAATTGTTGAATTGGGCGATATAGTCCGCGGCCAGACCATATCCTTTACCGTGCGTTTCACCAACGGCGGTGGCGGCATCCTTGAGATAAAGGATGTGGGCCAGAGCTGCAACTGCACTGCTGTGGAGATTGAACATAAAGCCCTTAGAAACGGCCAAATTGGCGAGGTGAAGGTTTCCGTGGATACGGAGGAGAAATCTGGTCAGAATGCCATATTCGTTCAGATGACAACCAATTCTCCCCGCCAGTTGAGCATAATAAAAGCGACTTTTAATGTAGTTCCACCTAAAAGATAACCGATATGAGAAAATTTTTGCCAAGTCTATTGGCGGCCTTGCTTCTGCCGTTTTTTCTGCTGTCCTGTAAAAATGAACCCAGCGTATATGCCGGTTTGGAACACAGGGGAGATAAGGATGTCAGCATAACGGAGATACATGCAGACAGCGTTTATCTTGATGCATCTATGACTTCCTTTTCCGGCAAGTTCCTAATGTCTGCTGCTGGAGACAAAATATATTTTGTTGATTACAACGCTGTTGGTGTGTCGGAATACTCCCTCGCCGGAGAATATCTTGGAACCAAGGTGATGAGGGGCAGAGGCCCGGATGAGATGATAGCTCCCTCCCAGGGTTGCACCACAGACAATATGGGCAACCTGATTCTTCTTGACAGCAACTCCGGTATAACTATTTTTGACCGCAGTCTTGAACACAAGCTTTTCTTTACCCAGAGTCCTTTCTTCCAGCTTCTTGACGAAGACTTTGGGCAGGAAGACTGGAATGTCATTTACAACAATCCGGATCCGGAAGTTCCCCAGATGTACGAATACAATCTGATTATCAACAGGCTTGCTTTTGACGGTGAGCGTTTGTATATCCCCATATCTACCGAACACGTGTCGTACAATCTTTTTGAGCGCACCTCCAATTCAGCTGACTGCTGGAAGAAGTCTTATATTCTGATGAGCTTCGTGCCTAATAGGATTAGCGAGACTAAGCAGCTACTCGGGCATTATCCTCCGATATACTCAGAAAGAAACATCCCCTCATTCGGCCGTTACGACTTTGCGGTTTACGGTAGAAAACTGTACGTTTCATTCAATGCAGACTCCAAAATATATGTTCTTGACATAAACGGCAATCCCCTTTACAGTTTCGGCATCGCCGACCCTGACATAAAATGTGATTACCCTCAGACCCGCACCTTTATGGAATATGAAGACAAGGAGTTCGACCACAGGCAGAAATACGGATACTATGACAAGCTTTTCTTGTCTGAGGACATTACGTTCAGAACCTGCAAGACAGATTCCGGAAGATACAAGTTGCAGATATACAAGGGAGTGGATATGACAGGCGACATTTTGCTTGGCCGCAACATGGAGGTTATAGGCTGTAGTTCAGATGGGTACATATATGCCTATACACGGGCAGACTACGAAGAGGAGAAATTCGTTCTGATAAAATTCAGGATATAGGCGTCCAAGATAGGATGCGCCTCGGAAAATTTTTTCTCAAAAAAACTTGCTTTTCTCTCGGCTTTCGCTATATTTGCACCCCCGCAAAAAGTGTGGGGAGTTGTACCCAGGTGCGTGCAATGCCTGAAAGCGGCGATAGGGAAATGCTTTGCCGGCAATAGCTGAAAGAGCGTGTTTTCTATGTCGGGTTTTGGTGCAGTGCCTCCGTAAATGGCTATGCAACTGACGTTTAATTAAAACATAATGTAAAAATGCCTGGATTAATTGGCAAAAAAATCGGAATGACTTCCGTTTTTGGTGCAGATGGAAA
>DFIA01000093.1 GCA_002372015.1 Bacteroidales bacterium UBA3709
AAGACTACTTTTTTGCCACTGGACGCATCGCGATATACACTTTTAGACTCTAATATCTTGCGGAGCCGTCTGAACGCCTCAAACCAATCTTTGGGAATCGAGTTTGTTTCGTCTCCGTAATAAGATAGAGATTCGTTGAAAGCTTTTAACTGATTCTTTGTCTTTTGGTCAGGAATACCGGTAGTGTAAAAAGAAAACTTTTCGTTAAAGAACTCTCGAATCAGATAAGTTTTCCCTACACGTCTGCGACCGTACACGACCAAGAACTCTGGTCTTTTAGACTCCAGACACTTCGCTAATATGTCCTTTTCTCTTTCTCTTCCAATTATGTTCATAATGTGCCAAGCCCTCTATAATCTGCTGAAAGTGATAAGAAATGATTGGTTTCAGCAGATTATAAGTGTTTTTGATACTATAATCTGCTGAAACTATAATTATCATAGTATTTTCGAGGCCTTATGTCAAGTTTGCATGATGGATTTGGAGATGATTAGTGACACTATCACTCGCAAAAATACAACAAAAAACGGCTGTCTGTAGTCATCTACAAACAACCGTAAATCTGTATGCGGAAGATGGAACTTGAATTTTTATATACATCTTTCATTTATCGCTGCCTCCACTTGTATTCTATTATTTCAAGCTTAAATTCGGATTTGACATCAGCTGTGAAATAGTAGTTTTATAAGCGCTCATCTCCATAATTCTTGTTATGGTGGTTATACGTTTTCCTGCATCTTTGCTAGAAGCACCGCAGTGGTAGAGTTTCATGTCCTTTGTACCATTATCGATAACAATATACCTGTCATGTGCTCGGTTCATAGACTTTAGGAAATCTATAGTTCTTCCAGGGTATTCAGTCAAGAAATCATTATAGTCCGAAAGTTTTAAGGAGTTGCCACCTTTATTATCACTTATTACTGTGACGGTTACCTTTGTTTTTACTGCTGCCAAATGTCTTAATGTCTTTGGCCCGATATAGTCATCCACAATGATTACACTCTTTTTTGCCTTCCCGTATATCTTTTGATAGGCCATAACTGCCTTAAAAGGCTCCCCATCAAGTATGAGTATTTCTTCATTTTGCAATCCATCATCAAAAAGTTTCATAAAGTCTGTAAGATCAGATTTTGTAACCATGTTATCTTCGATGGTCTGTATTCTCTCTGCCATATGATACTGGTTACTTTCTAATCTTTGAATTTCCTGATAGGGGAGCAGTTGTTCATTCTGTCTGATGTAATGAGACATTTCAACGAAAGCCTCCATTATCTGGATGCTGGCCGAAATTGCCCTTGGAGTATGCAAAACAGATGTAAGCATTGCCACGCCCTGCTCCGTATAAACTGTAGGGTTATTACTGCGTCCACCCTTAACACCTTTTGTCTGCATCGATATTCCATTTTGGAATACCGATATCTCCTCTTTGGTAAGAGCGAAAGAAAAGTTCTCAGGGAATCTTTCTTTATTTCTGTTTTTTGCCTTGTTTAAATTACCTGTAGTAACTCCAAAATACATGGCAATATCGCTGTCGAGCATAACCTTTTTGCCACGTATCTCGTATATCTTACGCTTAACATCTTCCTTATTTAGCTTCTCAAAAAGCACAATTTCATTTTTATTTTCTGACATAATTCTCCTTTTATCGGCATTCCAATCTGGAATACCGATGTTGCTATAATATTTCTGTTTTAAAAAACACTATTCTTAGTTCACTTAGTTAACGCTTCCCATTTGGAATCTTGAACGGCATATCATTCACACAATCTTCCAAAGATAAGGAGAAAAACCTTAAGCAAAGGCTCGTACTAATGAGCCATGTCACTGCTGAAGGTGAACCCAGGTCAATAAATCATCATGAAGCCACCCCTGGCAATCCAAAGGACTATTATGTCACCAAGATGCCTGACGGCAAGAAGATGAAGGCTGTTACCTATGAGGGACTTATTGACAAGCTCTATGCACACTACATCAATGGCATAAAGGATTACACTGTTGAATCCATCTTTAATGCTGCTTTATTTGAAAAACAAGCCTTATATGAAGTCCTGTGATACCAGAAAAGCAAGGCCAGAGGAAAAGATACTGTCCCCGGAGGAAATCGATTCCATTAAAGAAGAAGTAAGGCATCGAATGTCTCTTAAGAAGTGGGGTAGCTATTATATCAACGGCTATGCTGTGCTTTTTGCAATCGAAACAGGTGTAAGGGTAGGTGAACTGTGTGCTCTCAAATGGTCGGATATAACGGAGAACTCCATTCATATCCACGCCAAGCAGCTTGACACAAAAGAAAACGGCAAGAAAGTTTATTATTACGACACATGCACAAAAAATGAGAAAGGCATCTCAGAAGATGGTTATCTGACCTTTTTAAGACGTCTTTGCCAGTCAAAAGGATTCTCTGTGACAAATAATCATGCTCTGAGAATGTCGCTCAATTCAAATGTACTGCTTCCTATGGGGATATCTGTAGCGGACAGGGCTGCAATGCTTGGTCATTCCATTCAGACTAACCTTCAGTATTACAGTTTTGCTCAGAAGGATTATCT
>DFIA01000045.1 GCA_002372015.1 Bacteroidales bacterium UBA3709
GCTACATTTCTTTAATCTGGCGGCCACTCGCTGCGCCAAATCAGGCTTACTAAAAAGAAACTCATCGTCCATAACCTTGGTAAGATTGATATCTTTAAGTCTGATAAGCTCTCTCCACTGCTTGTTCTCCACATTTTCAAAACCAGCCGGCAAGTTTCTGCTTTTGCTGCTAAACAACTCAAATCCTTTGGCTTTGTCAACCACACTTAAAAAAGCATCCCCATTTACCGACACTTCGTCTCTGAAACTGGCCAATATCCGTACATCTGGCTGATATAGCCCAACATATAGCATACTGCAGCCCAAGAAATCCTTTTTCTGAGGTGGCTCCAAGTGAAAATAATATCCGCAGTACGGAGCTTTCTTTCCCCCTGGCACTATATACGCTCCCATATGAGTTTTATACGGGCTCTTGTCTTTAATAAAGCGTAAATCGCGATAAATCCGGTAAGTACTGTCCTTTACAGTGGGTTTATTGGCCGCAAGGTATTCATCCCACTCTGCAATACGCTCTATCAGTTCAGCAGTAAAGCCGTCAAAAATTTCTTTGGCTACAAGATATTGGCTTTTATGAGCATCAAACCACGGCTTGTTATTATTGCGAGCTAAGCTATATAAAAAATCATATACTCGTTTCATTTGACTCTATTCTTCTGTATTGCACAAAACAGCCTGCCTAAAAGCAGCAAATGCAATTTAAGTAGAATATACTTACCGTGCAACTTTTCGGGAATTTTAATATCTTGGCACCATGTGGAAAAAACTCTTAAAAAGAATAGGCGTTTCATTAGCCATATTTATATGCGCCCTACTGCTACTGCTCTCTTTTGGAGGAAATATAGGCAGAAAGTATGTAGAAAAACAGTGTAAATATCTGATAGGCAGAAAAGTTGAAATTGGCAGCATAAGCCTAAATCCGCTTGTTGGCCGCATGGTAATAAAAGAACTGCACATAAAAGAACACGATTCTCAAGAAGATTTTCTGGCCATTGGTAATCTGAGCTATAGAATAAAAATAATTCCATTATTTTCTAAAAAATTAAGTCTGACCCACCTACACATAGATTCTCTGTACTGCCAAACAATACAAAATGGCAAGCTGTTTAATTTCAGTGATATTATAGATCAGTTGAAGGTTCCTAAATATAAGAGTGAATCGTCAGATCCTTGGAAATTAGAACTCCACAACATAAAAATAACCAGAAGCCGCCTACTCTATAAAGATCTTATAATTGGCAGTACGCTTACATTCAATGGAATAAATATAGATATCCCACAGATACGCCTCGCAGAAGAAAAAGATGCAGAGGCAGATGCCGGTATTACCTTAAAATTCAGCCGCAAAGGTTCTCTGTCATGCCGCCTCTCCTATAACCAAGACCATAGCCGATTCAGGTTATTCTTAAACCTGCAAGATTGTAGTACAGAAAGCATCACTCCCTATTTGAAACAGTTTCTGAACATAAAGGAATGTCATGGAAGATTATTCGCACACATGGAACTAAGTGGCAGCTCAGAACATATTTCAAATACAGATGTTACTGGTAGCATACTATCTGTCAGCCCTTCTGTAACAGATCTTAGCAACAAAACAATCTTTGCCGCAGATAGCGTTAAGGTAAGTCTAAGGCAATTTAATATAGCAAAGAGAATTGTAGATATAGACACGCTCAGAATAATAGCACCGGAAACTTATTACGAGCTAATGCCAGACTCTACCTCAAACTTTTCTTCTTTAGTTAGAGAAGCAGACAACCATATCGAGGAAACCAATCACTTTGCTCAAAATTTAAGCCTGAAAATAGATACAGTAAGTATTATCAGAGGATCAGTGAAATTTACCGATAACACCCTGAAAGAAAAGTTTGTATGCCCTATTAGCGAACTTAGTCTGCATTGCAAAGACTTTACCCTCGAAAATATGAATCACATAAAGGGCGAGGGGGTTATATCCAAAGCCGGAAAAATGGAAATCGATTGGATTACCGATTTCAGAAGCATGAGAAACATGACTCTCAATATCAGGCTATCCAACATATCCATCAAGCAGTTTTCTCCTTACGCAAAAATGTATGTAGGAAATAATATAGAAGGCGGCACCATGCTGTTAGAAAGCAATAATACAGTTACGGACAATTATCTGACAGGTTATAATCAGATAGAAATTTACAAACCTAAGGTGAGTAAAAGAATAAGACGCTCAAAACCCCTCTACGATGTACCTGTCAGACTCGGTATTTATGCCCTTACTAACCGCAAAGGGATAATGAATATAAAACTGCCCGTAAACGGCAATCTCAACAACCCGCAATTCTCCTACCGAAAGATTTTGCTAAAAAGTCTGTTCAATACGTTTGCAAAGGTAGCCACAACACCCATCGCCGCAATTGGAAACCTGTTTTCTGCTTCAGATAATTTAGAAATAATTGAATTTGATGTAGCTGACGATGACTTTTCTACCAAAGAATACGGAAAGCTTGCCATGTTAGCAGAAGGTATGTTGGAAAAAGATGAGTTCACATTTGAGTTTGAGCAATTTATAGACATAAACAAAGCCCTAAAGAAACATCCCGAGTTAGATAAAGAGAAGATTCTCTTTCTGGCAAACTGCAGAAATGAGAATCTCTCCAAATTTTTCAAACGTATGGATATACCTCCCAGAAGATTTAACATCAAGCCTTTTGTAGCAGACAGCACCTCCAGAAAAAAACAAAACAATGGAATTTATATAAATGCTATATGGAAAGGCGAAGATTAAGAAATTATTCCAGAGTTATTTCTAAAATTTAATGGTTACCGGCGGGGTAGGAACAAAAGGTTCTATGCCTATACCGGTTTTCATCTTGTTAATATCTACAGTAATTACAACATCTTTAACCTCTTGTAAAGACAAATCATATCCAACGCTTTCTAAATAGCCGCCCAAATCCAAAACAGAAGACAACGTTTCTCCATTGGCAAAATTATATGTTATATCCAAGTGTATGCCCTCTAAATTTTCCGGACGCAACATTCTCATTTTTACAAAATCCCTACCCTGAGCATATACATAACTATCTTGCTTCAGGAATTCTTCTGAAAGATTAAAGCCACCCCATGGCGAAACCAAACTAAAATTAGCACTCTCCGAACCAGACAAGCCGTTAATCATTACAGTAATATCTATAAACATTTTTTTGGGCACAATTCGCACAAGAGAATAGTCTTTCCTGCACGAAGTCTGAGAGGAATATGAGAATAGAGGATCTGCATCTCGCCCCGAAACCTTATGGAAAGATGCTGAGAAAGAATTTATGTCGGTATATAAAGTGCCATCTCCAACATTAGCCCAAACATAGCACAAGTAATCATCTTTTGGCACTTCATACTCCTGCAGCTTGTGAAAATCATGCTCAGAAATTCGATTCTTGGCTAATAAAATGCCTGCGGTGGAGAAAATCCATATATCTGCATAGAGTGCCTTCCCCTCTAAAAGAGAGCAGTCTAAAGCAAGAATACCAGGGCAGTGTTCCCTATCTTCCCAAATGCTGCAACTTGGGCAGAATAAGAATAGTACCACCGTAAGAACCAGCGCCAAATTCCTCATTAGAAATGTACTATATAGTTAGGTATTGTGGTAAAGCTTTCAACAGATGCATTTAAGGTAATATTCTTAAATGTAATTTTCTTCTCCGGGTCATCTGAGCCAGGGCCTGTAATTACAAAGTTGTAAGTATAAATTGTGCCGCGTTTTATACCCTTATGATCTATGGCAGAGGTCCAACCATATCCAGGTTGATTTATATCCACAGGATAGTAATAAGTTTTTCCATCCAACACAGCTTCCAAAACCAAACGAGTAAATTTTCTGTCTGGAGTTTCCTGTGTCATCATATTCTCATAACAGTAGAAATACTGAGGAGTATCGTAGCCAGTATCCCCTACCGGAGTATGAATGTTTTCAGAAAAAGCTCCCGGAATCTGCGTACTCAACACGTCGGCTTCTATATCCTTACCTTTGTTAAGAATTTTAGGTTCTGCAAGATCTTCTCCGATATATGTTTTGCTGCCATACACATTAGTTAAATAGATACGGGCAGACCGTAGCGACATACCTTCGTAAGGAGTACCGGCAAATTTTGTCTTTATGCCATTTACTACAATCTTAGACACCAGTCGCCTCATTTTAAGGCGTATAGTAATAGATTCGCTTATATCTACCTCTGTAGAGGCGGCCATGGTAAAATACCCGAATCTTTCATTTTGCAGATAAACAGGAACTTTAAGGAACTTATCTAAGGTAGTCACTCCAGCCCAAGCATTTTTTGAATTAGCTACGGCATAAATATGCTTCTTACCGGGCGTTATTTCAAACTGAAGATTTGATAAGCCCACCTGTACAATTTCTGAGTTGCCAAAGCGTCTGTATAGTTCCAAACTACCATCTTCCTTAAAAATAAACGCCTCCAGAATATTGATGCTGTCCATAGCCTTTGCGTCTAAATTATGTGCACCGGTATTCTTTGTTAAAACTTCGTATGGTTCTATATCCAAACGAATTGTTTTTTTCCCTTCAGAAACCTCTCTTATGGTTTCCACTTCCTTGCTGCATGCCACAATAGCAAGAGCAATCATTGCTGTACAAAAAAATCTCCTAATCATAGTTACAAAATTTGAATTAATAAATTTTAGGTATCGTGTGTTAAATCAGACATTTCCGGATCTAAAGAGGCTCTGAATCTCAATCGGGGCTCTACATAAACTGCATTTTGGTAATGTTCTGCGGCTTTTGTTCTATTTCCCAAACGCTTATAAGAGAGAGCCATTAGATATTCAACCACTGGTGTTTTCTCTAATTGTTTAAGAATATTCAGAGCGGAAACATTGTAATTGAGACATAGGTAGGCTATGGCAGCATTCATATCTGCATAAGGTCCGAGAATTTCTATCGCCTGCTTATACCTGCGGTCTAATAAAGCCTTTACCCCTTCCATATAAGCTGCATCTACTGCCACCTTAGTAAGCAAAGTATCGTATATTCTTCTATGCAGATAGAATGTAAAATCTATCTTCCTAAGAAGCGGATATAAATATGTACGGATATACTTGTAGTCTTTATGGGCAGACAGTAAGACCTCGCGCCTGTCTGGATCTTCTTCTGCAAATACGGCCAATACCTCTTCTTTATATAAAACAGAAGAATCTTTGGCTATGAGTTTTTTTAAGGTCTCCCAATTTTCCGGGATATATTTAGTGCGAAACCCCACTCCTTTTTTAGCAGAAGCTGTATAGTAATCTGAGAAATATTCCTTTACAGACTCTGAGCGTTTTTGGGCCAATGTACTATTAAACGCCAGCGAACCTTCGGGGGAACAGGATGCACATATAAGCACCGAATCTGCTACAAAAGCCTTACTCAATGCTACGGAATCAAAATCTGCCCTAATTCTGGATAGTTCCATTGCATTGTTTGCCAATGATGTATCTATAGTCCAACTACCTTTCTCAAACTCTATATATGCCATTGTAGAAACAGCAATATCCCTCGCAAGTGTTTTTTCTATGTACCTGCCGGAAGTATCTGCCATTTGAGCCAATGAGCTTACATAATAGGTTATTGTATCTGGAGAAACGAAAGTATATAACTGCCTGCCCCAAGTATTAACACTACCTTTGAAAGTCAGGTTTAAACGATGCATATCAGGTTCTGTTGGCATCGTTTGTACATATCTATATACCATACCGCCTGCACCTGTTGTAAATACTGTATCTAAGCGTACAGCCACACGCTCCAGCGGGTCTTTTACACATTTTTTGAAAACCTCCTCAAGCCGTGCCTTACGCCGGTTATTCCACTTTATCAAATAGTTTTTTATATAGTATTCTACAGCTTCTGGTTCTGTAACACCGAACTCGCCAAACTCTTTATTCTCTATGTTACGGTCTGTAAAATTTTTCAGAAGTCCTAAGTAGCCAAAAGCTTTTACAAAATCTACCGAATCTGGAATAATAGTAGAGAAATATTTGTAATACTTCTCGTATCCTTTGTCTTGTGAACGCCGATAATCTACACCTGTAACAAACACTCGCTCTAATATTTTATGGCCGGTCTCCCAAGCCAATTGCGGCACAATTTTTATCTGCCTGTCTGCAGAAAGTAACGACTCCGGAACAATAATATCAAAACTGAAGTTTATCTGTCCGTTTCTTTCTGCAACATTTTTATGCAGTGCAGATACTGTAAGAGGAGCTATTCTGCCATTGGCTACAATTTCGCCAGAGGCATCTGAAAGCACCGCATTAAGAATCAAATCTTCATTATCTTCTTCCGCTGTGCTATAATTTAACGTATCGGAAATAGAGAAAGAGAGTTTTTCCGCTCCTAAGGTATCATATTGCGGTACTCTAAAATGCACTTTATTAGGCATGGATGTATTTCTTGCTACGGTTATACACCCATCAGCAATCAACAAACATACAGGCAGAGTAAACAGCCACAATGTATAACGTCTAAAGAATGTCTTGCACATCATACTCAAAATACTATAGTTACACCAAGAAGCAGAGCAGAAGGAGATACGATAAATCCCTCCTTTTTACCCAATGATTTACCACACTTAGTACAGTTGTATTCGGTATGTTTGTCGTAGCCGGCAAAAGCCCCTAACCCCATTTCCAAGTTAATGCCCTTATCCAGCATCAGAGCATAACCTCCGCCCAGCTTCAAGCCATAAGCATTTCCTTCGTAGGCCTTTTGGGTAAAAATCCCTCCCCACGAATACTTTGTCCAATCGGCATAGGCCGAAATAAACCATCCAGAGTTTACAAACCACGGCCAGTATCGCCCTCCGAATAAAACCTCAGCCCTTCTAAAATATTTCTGCTTCTTGTCTTTTCCGAAAGTAAAAGGATTGTAGGCCGCTCCTACCTCTATGCTCAGATGTCTGGATGCCGGCACACCAGCCTGAATATTAGCGGTTCCCATCATCAACCACTTGGCCATATTAGTAGATACAGAATAGTTCTGCCCTCTTGCGCACAGTGGCTTTAGCAGCACAAGCGCAACTATTACAGAACCGACAAATACTTTGCTAAAAACTTGCTTCATAACCTTGCCTTAAAAATTCAAGGCAAAATTATATAGACACAGAAGGGATGAAATACTATATGATAAAATTTATCCTACGGCATTTCAAATGTTTATGTTTACTCTATGGATAAACTTCAAAGGCCTTATTTTCAGAAACATCTACAACAGTATGTTCCAATACATACCACAAATAACCTTTCACATCGGAATATCCCATTTCCAATAATAGGTTCCTGTACTTCTCTACCTGCTTGTTATAGTAAGCATGCTGTTTTGAGCCTGAGTTGTATTTACCAAACTTATAATCTACTACTATAGCCTCACGTTTACTACCAGATTCCGAGACTATAACTCTGTCTGGCCGATATTCCTCTGCACCCGAGATAATGGTTGATTCGTTTTTAATAGTTTTATCGGGTAAAAACCAACCAAAAGCCTCAACCTCCCTGATATATGAAATTACTTGTGCTGCAATTTCTGCACAATCGGAGCCTAAAATAGAGTTCGGATTCTCTTTAAGGAATTGTTGTACAGCACAATCAACTTCGTGTTCCACTCCATCTTTTGAAGGCACGCCTATGTAGGAAAACAGCTTATGGTACAGTATTCCTCTACGAATATTATCGTCTTTATCATACACGGTTCTCAAATTGGCTTTTGAAGATTTACTTGCAAACTCATTGTTCTTGCCATCCAACTCTACATCCATAATCGCATACATAGATTCTGTTACAGAAGGATTAAGAGCAGAATAAGACTCCTCATTTACATTGCCAAATACATACTCGCTGTATTCAAAAGGCTGTTTTGTTGTATCTACCTCAAAACCACAATCTTTCAAACTCGCATCAAAAGCCGTAAGAGTTTTTTCTTCTTTAGTAAAGATTGCAGCAGCTCCTTTAGAATTGTTCTCACAGAAATTACTCAGAGCCGCTCCTATACTTCCCTTATGCTTATAAACTGTATAGATATACAGTCTTTCTTTTGGCCTTGTAAACGAAACATAGGCCAGATTAAGACTATCTATGCAATTTTCCTGCAGCTCCTTTCTGAAAGCCTCTGCCCACAAAGAATCTTTCATTTTGGCATCTTTTAGCGGCAGAAGCACAGGACCGGAGTAACCCAACAGCGAACCGGGCATTGCAAACCACTTGGAGTCTTTTAGGGAAATCATATCATCTCTTAGGAAAGGAATAAATAGTACCTTAAAATCTAAGCCTTTGGCCTTATGCATAGTCATTATGCGCACCGCTTGGCCGGCTGTTGGTTCCGGAATATAAAAGTTATCTGCATTCTGATCCCACCACCTTAAAAAGCCAGATATCTCTGTACCATTTGCAGATGTATATTCTAACACCCTATCTAAAAAGGCTTTCACAAAAGCAAGATCACTCCCTTCTACCTTAGGAAAGAATACACGAATTATCTCACGGCATATTTCATATAGAGTGTTCCCCGATAGCAGAGCTTTAAGAAAGTTCTTACCTTCTTCATCTGCAGGCTCCAACAGATTAAGATTTTGTAACTTGGAGGATGATATTCTGGCTACCGCTTCAAAGCCTTTAGATGAAGGATTCTCTATTTTCTTCAGAATTTCTATTACCAGACTTATAAGTGTACAAGAATCCACACGCAAACTCTCTCCTGATACTATGTTTATGCCATTTCTAATTAAATAGTCTGCTACATATCCCGTATCCTTATTGGTGGAAGCTAATACTGCAATGTCGCCATAATTGTATAACGGCCGAGGACCTGTTACCAGGTTCTTTATCTTTTTTACCATATCGGCCAGTATAAACTGTTTGGGCTTAATAATGTATTTGTTTACAGTGTTTTTTACCTTGTTGCAGCACACTACATTTACCAAACCTTTCTGAGACGCCGCTACATACTCCGGCCGCACTTTCTGTCCGGCATTCCTGTATATCATCTCTATTTCTTCTACCATAGAATCAGCCTCCGGTGCTTCTTCCAATTTTTCACGCAGATACTCCTGCACGCTCGCCACCATAACACCGGCCCTAAGGACATCACCGTGTTGTACAGAAGCAAAAAGGCTATTGTTAAACTTAACTATGTTAGATAAGCTTCTATAGTTAGTATCCAATATATGTCGATTATAATCTTCCGAAAATTGCTTTGGCAATTCATTTTTAAACAGGCCCCAATCGCCACCTCTCCAGCGATATATACTCTGCTTTACGTCTCCCACCAACAAACTTTCGAATCCTCTTGATATGCCATCGTGGAGCAATGGCCTGAAATTTTGCCACTGAATATCTGAAGTATCCTGAAATTCATCCAAAAGATAATGGTTGATAGCTCCACCAACTTTTTCATACACAAACGGAGTATCGCTACCATTTATAAGGTCGCTGAGAATCTGAGGTGCATCTGATAACAGGGTAAGCTGCTCATTATTCAAGTATTCATACAGTTCCTTTGCCACAAAATCAAGAAGAGAAGTTTCTTTCATATTGATTTTAAGAAGCTGGAGAGTTATATACTCTGAATAATATTTTGAGTACAGATTAACTATGGACCTAACTCTGTCTGTAACAAGTTCTCTTATCTGCTTCACAAGATGCGGTGGCGTAGATTTTTTGAAATACTTTTCCAGAGAGCCCAAGTTACATTCTACAATAACATCTGGGCAAGGTTCCAGAATCTTTGAATTTACCGCATCTACATACCCTAATCTCCCTGTGAGTAGCTTATATAAGGCCGACTCGCCTCTACCGCTTCTCTTAAATTCTTCTTTATCAAAAGATAATTGAGCATATTCTCTCTGTATCTGCTTGTCTATAGCTATAACCTCCGCCACAAAAACACGCTGAAGTGTGCTTTCTTCTTTGTACAGATTTTGAATTGCTTTTGCCAAACTGACTCCACTTTCGCCAGATGCTGTCCACAGTTTCCAGTATTCCTGATTTATAACTTCTTTGCTGATTTTTAATACTTCTTTTCTCCAATTCCAACTTTTGTTATCATCTATTCTCGACAAGGATATGTCTTTCATCAAAGACAATAATTCCTTGTTCTCCCCAAGTTTGGAATACATGGCTTCCACTGCCGCCTCTACGGCGCCCTCTGCGTCTAATGTGGTTTCAAAGGCTCCCTGCCTGCCCAATTCAAGGGCAAAAGATCTCAGTATGGTTTGGAAAAAACTATCTATAGTGCTTACTCTGAACATTGTATAATCGTGAACAATACTCTTGAGTATCTTACGAGCGGCAGCTTTTTCTGTCTCAGAAGAAGAATGTTGCGAATAGTTCCACAGCCTGTCTATTATTCTCGTCTTCATCTCAAAGGTAGCCTTGTTGGTAAAGGTTACCGCCAAGATACGTCTGTACGCATACGGGTCTTTCTCAAAATCGTTTAAAAGGTATCTTGAGAATTTTTCAGATAAGGTGTATGTTTTGCCGCTACCGGCAGATGCTTCAAAAACTGACAATTTCTTACCCATACTACTAAGACCTCCTGCAATATTTATCAAAGTCGCAATGCTCGCACACGGCTGTATTTTTGCACACAGAAAAAACTGCCGGGGTATTTTCTGATGCCTTAGCCCTCAATTCTTCTGTAAGCTGTCTGAGCCTTTCATCAAACTTCTGCAAAAACTCAGACGATATACCTATGCTAACCGGGCCGCACTTATCTATAATTCTCAACTGATAAATAGCAAGTTCCATATTGCCAGTGTAGTTAAGCTTTTGGCTAAGCAGAAGGGCATAGAACAACAGCTGAAATAGTATTTCGTAATAACGTTCTCTTTTTTCTCCTGAGAAGATGGCGTTTAAAATTTCCTCCGACTCTGCATCTGGCAATAGCTTATAAGGAAAAAACGGAATACTATTTCTCAAATTAAAGCCCATAGTTCTCAGTTTTTCAAGCATATTAGATTGAGAGACATCTAAAAAGACTCCTGTTTTATAATCGCACACTCTCAGAAGATTACCCTCTTTTTCATAGCGGTCTAAAGTTGCAGACATATAGCATGAATGTAACTCCCTGCCTATAAAATATTCATTGGCTACCAAAGTAAATGGCTCTGTTTCGGCCCTTTGGCAATCTACGGCCAAGGTCTGCCTGATATATTTTTTTACAGACTCTTTTATTATCAGATTTTCTCCTTCTATAGTGGATATATGCATAACATCCTCAAAGGCAAGTTGTATAAGATTGTCTATGTAAGCCTCATCCTTAGCTTTCTCTCGGATTCTGTCTGCCATATCTGAATCTATATACAAGCCATGCTGTTCCTTGGTTTTGAAAGAATCATAGAGCATCTGCATACACTTATGATATATGTCGCCATAAGTATTGGCCTCTACTGTGTCTGACAACTCGGCTTCGTCTGCCAAACCCAGTATTTTTGACAAGAAAAATTTCCGCTGGCAAGTGATATAAAGATTTAGAGATGTTGGAGACAAATACCTTCTGTGCTGCGGTGGAGTATAATCAGAAAAGAATCTTCTGAAACGCTTTATGTCGGTACTGTTTAGAACAATATCATCTTCGTAAACTTTAGTAGAAGAAGGCAACGGGAATCTGTACTGTTTTTTGCAGAGTTCCACGCCAAAATCATAAACAAGCTGCTTCACAAACCTGCTCTCTTCCTTAGTCCTGCTACTGTCGGTAGCAGTAGTATCGTAAATCATATAGACTTCCTGTGCCCGCTGTATCAAACGATAAAAATTATACGCCGAGATACTGTCGTTATCCTCGTATGTGGGCAGGGCAAAGCTCTTGCGTAAAAAATAAGGTATGCTACTTGTCTGCACTCCATTGGCAGGATATATGCCTTCATTAAAAGACAGTATTATAATGCGTTCAAAATCGAGTGCTCTTGTTTCCAAAGGTCCCATTATCTGTACTCCTTGCAATGGTTCTCCTCTGAAAGATACCATAGCCGATTTCAAATACGACCTCAAAATGGAGTATATGGTTCTGAATCTGGAAAACTTCATATTATAGCTATACAAGCCATCTAAAATATCGTGATACACATTAAGAAAACTTCTTTCTCTCGATGGCAAATAGCTTGCTATATATTCTATAATGTTTCGTTGATAAGTTACTATGGCCTTCAAAAGTTCTGACGAGTTTGCAGACTGCTCTTCTGACGGAAACATATTCTTTGTTGGTATGAGCAGCTGCAACAGTTTTCGGACACTATCTTCCTCTACTCCCAAAGGTTTATCTCCGGCAAGAGTATTGCTGTCTATATATATCATATTGGCTTCCATAATATAAGCAGAAGCCGCAGAAACCTGCTCACTATTAAGCATTTGAACATAAGAATGATTTAGGATGCTCCTAAGTATATTCCCACTCAAATATATTTTATTCTCTTTGCGTACAGATGCCCTTATATGCAGATTCATCAGAGAAATAATAAAAGAAGAGGCTGCGGTTGCCCGCAATGGATAACCCATCGTAACATTTATAGGCATATCTTCTATAAGCCCTAAAAGAGGCAGTAAAAGCGTTTCGTCTGAAACCACAACTGCCGTATCTATAGGCTCTGTATCGGTAGCCATAATTTCTTTTAGAATGGAAGCTGCCAACATAGCCTGTTCTGTATAGCCTCCTGCCGGTATCAAGCTGAATTTACATTTACCGCTTTTTAGTCCTCCGTTTTTATCGGCTATGGGACGTGAACACTTGAACTCGGTTACACACTCCGAAATAAGAAGGGAGGCTCTGTTATGTGAAGCTTTTAGCATATCGGAATAGAAATCCCAATAAAACAATCCAAAGCCGTCCTTATCAGAGAAATAACGCATTAAAACTTTTTCACATTCTGTTGGTGCTGAAAAACCTATGAATGCCACCTGCTTTAAAGCCGCTAATTTCTCTTTAACAGTGGCGCACTCTTCCTGAGTTCTCCTGCCTAAGATAGATTCTGCCACAAAGCGTGCCTGCATTGCCGGATATGCCTTACCTTCTTCTTGCAGTCGCTCGTGAAAAGACGTATACACCGGTAGCATCATATTCCATAGGTCAAAGTATTTCTTCTTTATACCTCTGCCTGTTAGATTTTTATGCAATCCCATCAGCTTAGACAAAGCTGCAGTTTGAGTAGAATTCAAGAAAGACCAGTCTTGGTGTATCTGCCCAAGATCTTTCAGATTTTGAAATATACTCTGGGCCGGAATTATATACTGATCTATAGTGCTGAAATCTGAGAGTATAATTCCTCCCCAAACTATAAAATCATCCAAGTTTTCAAGACGTGCCTGAGCCTGTTCACCTTCTATCCCCTGCTCAGACAAAATTCTCAACTGCACCTGAGTCCAAACCTCCCACAATTCTAACATAAGCGGAAGATTGTCTGAAACCTTTAGAGGTGAAAGTTCTGCAAACAATTCACTTATGGTTAGTATGCGCGGAGAAAAGAATGGCTTGCTTCTAAGTTCTCCTAAATGTTTTTTGAAGAATAAAGAGGAGCGTCTGTTTGGAAATATAAAAGTATAGTCTTCCAGATTGTCGTCTTGAAAAACCCCAGCAACATGTCTAAGAAATTGATTATCCATAACTCACTGAAATAACTACTCTAACTCCCACTAAGCCTGCATAATTCCTTAGCAGCTTACGCCATTTGGTTTTAAATCAATACCCTGGCCGTCCCAAAAGTCTATACAAATTTGTCTTATATACTTCTACCGCCGGCTGATCAAACGGATTAACTCCCAGCATATACGCAGACACGGCGCAAGAAAACTCAAAGAAATAAAACAGCTGCCCCATATTCCACTCATCTATCTTTTCCATTTCTATGTATATATTGGGTACTCCACCGCTAACATGCGCATCGCGAGTACCTTTCTCGGCCATACGGTTAATATCCTCCAAAGAGCGCCCTGCTAAATAATCCAAGCCATCGAGATTATCCGTTGACTTAGGAACGAGCACTTCCACCTCCTTGCTTCCGGCAAGAACGGCTGTCTCAAACATAATGCGCTCTCCATCTTGTATATACTGGCCAACAGAATGGAGGTCTGTTGTAAAATCTAAAGTAGCAGGGAACAAACCCTTATGCTCTTTACCTTCGCTTTCGGCAAAAAGCTGCTTCAACCACTCTCCAAGATACTTGAGCTTTGGATGATAGTTGATAAAAACTTCTATTCGCTTTCCCGAACGATACATCAGGTTTCTCAACGCAGCATACTTTATGGCCGGATTTGAATCATCTTTTTTCAGCAACAGCTCTCTAACTTGCCTTGCACCTCCCAACAAAGCCTCTATATCAAACCCTGCCACAGCTATAGGCAAAAGACCTACTGATGTAAATATGGAGTAGCGGCCTCCTACATCTGAAGGTATTGGAAAAGAATCGTAGCCGTACTGATCGCATATAGCTCTGAGTGCACCGTTTTTCTGATCTGTAACCGCCACTATCCTACGCCGCGTATCTTCTATTCCAAACCGCTCTATCATATTCATCCTCAAAATTCTAAAGGCAAGGGCAGGTTCTATTGTTGTACCAGATTTGGATATTACTATTATGCCGTAAGATTTTTTCTTTAGGTAGCCCAAAAGATCTGCCATGTAATCTTCTGATATCGAATATCCTGCAAAAACTATATGAGGTGAATGTCTTTCTCCGGCAGATGCAAAGCTATGCGAACATGCCTCCAAGGCACACTTGGCGCCAAGAAAAGAACCGCCGATGCCTATCACAACAACTACGTCCATAGTGCCAAGCCATCTGTCTGCCACCTGCTTACAATCTGCAATAAGATTGTGTGGGATGTTTACCGGAAGATCCAACCAGCCTGTCATATTACCGCCATTTCCCTTTCTGGAGAGTAAAACATCGTATGCTTCTTTGGCCTGTTCTAATGCTTCGTTATACGCCTCTTTATCTACAAAAGGTTCTATCTGTTCTGTATATAGTTCTAACATGTTACAGTTATTTTAATATAATTTTTCACTCAGCCTCTTGATAACGTATGCAGGATATTTTTCTTCATACAGAATTTCATAGACGGCCTCCGCTATAGGCATATCTACCCTAAATTTTTGGTTTATACGGCTTATTGCGGCTGTAGCATAATAACCCTCAGCTACCATATTCATCTCTATTTGTGCACTTTTCACCGAATACCCCTTACCTATCATACTGCCGAATGTACGGTTTCTGCTAAACTGGCTATAACCAGTTACCAACAAATCTCCAAGGTATGGAGATGTAATTATTTTACGCTTTTTATCCGGATGAGATGCTTCTAAGAAATCGCTCATTTCGCGGAAAGAGCTGGTCATCAGCACAGAAGCAAAGTTATCGCCATACCCCAAGCCATGTGCAATACCCACGGCTATAGCATATATATTTTTTAGGGCAGCTGCATATTCCACTCCGTATATATCGGTACCTGGCATGGTTCTCACATAGCTACACTCAAAAAAATCGCATAAAGTTTTAGCGGTAGAAATGTGTTTGCTGGTAAACGTAAGGTAAGAAAGTCTTTCCATTCCAACCTCTTCGGCATGACAAGGCCCGCTTACAACCCCTATCCTATCAAACGGAATATTATGAGTCTGATGAAAGTACTCCGCTATTGTACAATCTCCCACAAAGCCCTTGATGGCAGATATAATAAATTTATTGTCCAACGGCACCGAGAGTTTTTCCATTACTCCCAGAAAATATGCACTTGGAATACAAAACACAAGCACATCTGCCCAAGATATAACCTCGTTTATATCGGTGGACATCATCAATCTCTCCGGCTCCAGAATAACAGAACTCAAATACACTTTATTACGGTGATTTTTCATCACTCTGTCTATATTTTTCTGATCTCTTATAAACCATGCTATTTTTTCCTGATGGTTCATAAGAAGCTTTACAAGAGCAGTGGCCCAACTACCGCTGCCTATCATAGCGAACTTCAGATTTTTCTTTTCCAATATAGTTTCCATAGTAATAGGTGTTATTTACAGATTATCAGCCTGCCGGAGTAAAAGCTGTTGCCTGCGCAAAAGCCAACTGATCGCATCTTTCGTTTTCGGGATGCCCTGCATGCCCTTTAAGCCAGTGAAAATGTAGCGTAAAGTTCTCTGCCAATTCAGCAAATTCCCGCCACAATTCTTCGTTTTTTTTCTTCTTGTTATTCTTGTCTTTAAAATCGTTTGCCAGCCAAGCTCTCAGCCAGCCTTCTTCTATCGCCTTTACAACATACTCGGAATCTGACCAAATATGCACAACGGCATTTTTCCATTTTATAGCTTTAAGCCCTTCTATTACTGCCATTAGCTCCATTCGGTTATTTGTTGTAAGAGCCTCACCTCCACTTAGTTCTTTGCGCAGGCTACCACATACCAGAATAGCGCCCCACCCTCCAGGCCCGGGATTCTGCCGGCAAGAACCATCTGTGTAAAGATATATTGGGGGGCGCAAAGTTTCCATACTATTCTTCTGCTATATCAAAATCAGCTGTCTTTTTACTGCCTCCTTCTTCTTGTCCTACTATCTGAGCTACAATAGGGTTAGCATGTATCTGCCTGAATTGTTCTCTGCTGCGATAAATATCTATTGCCAAGTATATTGCAGAAAGCATGGAGCGAGGATTGGCCTTATTCTGACCTGCTATGTCAAAGGCTGTTCCATGGTCTGGCGATGTTCTTACTATCGGCAAGCCTGCCGTATAGTTTACTCCGGTATCAAAAGACAAGGTCTTAAAAGGTATCAGCCCCTGATCGTGATACATAGTGAGAACCGCATCGTATTTGTTCTGTAGGGTTGCAGCAAAAAAGCCATCTGGCGGAAATGGGCCAAAAGCATCTATTCCCAGAGCATTAGCCTCTCTGATGGCCGGTATGATTATATTCTGTTCTTCTTCTCCCAGCAGGCCGCGATCTCCGGCATGAGGATTCAGGCCAAGCACAGCTATTTTAGGCCTTTCTATGTAGAAGTCTTGCTTTAAAGAATCGTTCATCAGCTTTAGCTTGCTCATTATAACCTCTTTATTTATTAAAGACGATACTTCTTTAAGAGGTACATGCATTGTTACCACGCCCACTCTGAGAGACTCGGAACACATAAACATCAACCCATCTTCTGCCCCAAATGTTTCTATCAGATAACCCGTGTGTCCTGCATATTTAAAATGTTCCAAAGTAACTCCTTTCTTGCTGAACGGTGCAGTAACTATTACATCTATATAACCGGCCTTGGCCTCTTCCACTGCCATTTCCAAAGATGCAATGGCGGCTTTGGCGCTTTCGTGAGTGAGTTTCCCTGGTTCTATGAGTAAATCGTCGCCCACGCAATTAACTATATTTACTCTCTTAGGATGAGCATCTTTTGCAGAGGAAATAAGATTAGTGTTTATGTTTTCCGTATCTGGTATTTGCTTACGATAGAATCCGAAAGCCTTGGAAGAACCATAAACTACCGGGGTAAACATATCCAGTACACTGGCATTAGACAGAGCCTTTATAATTACCTCATAGCCTATGCCGTTGCTATCTCCCTGAGTAATTCCTATAACGAGTTTCTGTTTCATAATCACATCAAAAATGGTACTAAAAACTTAAAGTTGCAATTTACAAAAAATCTCCAACACTATCTCTATTTCACTATATTTGCATTGCATACAGCAGTAGAGAATATATGGCAGATATATTAGATACTGAAATCAAATATCTTTCCGGTATAGGGCCTAAGCGGGCAGAAACTCTTGCCAAAGAAATAAATGTGCATAGCTTTAGAGATATGCTCTATTATTTTCCTTTTCGCTGGATAGATAAAAGCAGGGTGTACCCCATAAGCAGCATTGTATCAGAACAAATATTTGAGGGGGAAGACTCTCCCGGCCCAACCGCATCCTATATACAAATCAGAGGTATTGTTACCCATAAAGAAGCTGTAGGGCTTATAAACGGGCGGCCTGTTAAAGGTAAGAGCCGGTTAATCATTACCTTAAAAGATGCAACAGGCTCTATAGATTTAGTTTTTTTCAGCGGACTAAAGTGGATTAATGAAAAGCTTAGGCAAGGAGAAGAATACATTGCCTTTGGGCGAACAACTGTATTCAACAACCATGTAAACATGGTACATCCAGAAATCTACAGCCCTTCAGAAGCATTGAACTACGGCACGGGTACCATGGCCGGCATATACTCCATTACAGAAAAAATGAAAAACGGAGGATTTGGAATTAAAACCATAATGAAAATCCAAAGTCTGCTGTTAGATAAAGTACAAGGCCTTATAAAGGAAACTCTGCCTAAGGAGATACTGAATACCTATAAGTTATGCCCACTTGACCAAGCGCTAAAGAATATTCATTTTCCTATAGGACAAAAAGAATTAGAGGCTGCACAGAGGAGGCTGAAGTTTGAAGAATTGTTTTACCTGCAGCTAAGTCTTCTAAAGCAAAAAAATACAAGGCTGGCAAAAGGTTCCGGCATAATGATGCTTAATATAGGAGAAAAGTTTAATGCATGCTATCATTCTCTGCCTTATTCCCTTACAAATGCACAAAAGAGAGTGATAAGAGAGATGAGAGAAGATATGCGAAGTGGCAAGCAAATGAACCGATTACTGCAAGGCGATGTGGGCAGCGGTAAAACCCTTGTAGCCGTGTTGCTATCCCTTATTGCTGTAGATAACGGCTATCAGGCATGTATTATGGCTCCAACAGAAGTGCTTGCCAATCAGCATCTGACAAGTATCACAAAATTCTTAAAGGCCACTAATGTAAAGGTTGCTCTTCTTACAGGGAGTACAAAAGCCAAAGAAAGAAAACAAATATTAGGCAGTTTGGAGGATGGTGCTATTGATATAATTGTAGGAACTCACGCACTACTAGAGCCAAGAGTAAAGTTTCGTGCCTTAGGTTTGGCTATAATAGATGAGCAGCATCGTTTTGGAGTTGACCAACGCTCTAAACTATGGAGCAAAAACAACAACACTCAAACTTCTCTTGCTCCCCATGTTATGGTAATGACCGCCACTCCGATTCCGCGCACCTTAGCTATGACTCTCTATGGCGATTTAGATGTCAGCATAATAGATGAACTCCCGCCAGGACGCACGCCTGTAGTTACAAAACATGCATGGGAAAGCCAAAGACAACAGGTATTCAACTTTATGCGGCAACAAATAGACAGTGGCAGACAGGTTTTCGTTGTGTATCCGCTTATAAAAGAAAGTGAGAAGATGGACTACGAAAATCTTGAGGCCGGATACATGCGTATTGTAGAAGAATTCAAAGCACCTCAATATATAACCGCAGTGGTTCATGGCAAGCTCAAACCAGAAGACAAAGATATTGACATGCAATTATTTGCATCAGGCAAGGCACATATTTTAGTAGCTACCAGCGTAATAGAAGTTGGAGTAGATGTGCCTAATGCCAGCATCATGGTAATAGAAAGTGCCGAAAGGTTTGGTCTTAGCCAGTTGCATCAATTAAGAGGGAGAGTTGGCAGGGGGGCAAACAAGTCTTACTGCATTCTAATGAGCGGCTACAAACTCAGTAAAGAGAGTAAGAAAAGATTAGAACTAATGTGCTCTACTACAGATGGTTTTATCCTTGCTGAAGAAGACATGAAAATGAGGGGGCCGGGAGATATTGAAGGCACTTCTCAGAGTGGCTTGGCAATAGACCTTCATATTGCTTCGCTGTCTCGAGATGGAGGTTTTCTCCAACAGGCCAGACTTGCTGCAGAAGAAGTGCTCAGCCAAGATCCTCAACTCACATCTACTAAAAATAAGATACTTACAGAAAGACTAAGGCAACTAAGACACGATGGCAAAGATATTAAAGACTATTCAGCAATATCGTAAAAGTAAACAGCCAATCGCAGTTTTTTCGTATATTTGTTAAAACTGATTATCTACAAAGCCATGACCTCCACAATACATCTTCCCCCGCATTGCAATGCCATTATGCAGGAATATTACGACAATTTACCAATATTCAATCGTGCCAAAGAGGAACTTCAACAGATTATACAAACAACTCTTATGGAGGCCGGAGTTCGCACCGCTGTTATAGAATCGCGGATAAAAACAGAAGATTCTCTTGTCGGGAAATTGGAACTTAAAGGCAATAAGTATAAGTCGCTCAGCGATATTACAGATATAATAGGGCTCCGGGTAATTACCTTTTTTACAGACGATGTAGATAAAGTGGCTACTGCAATAGAAAAACTCTTTGCCATAGACTGGGAAAACTCTGTAGATAAAAGAAAGATACACGAAATAGACAGCTTTGGCTACCTCTCTCTACACTACATCTGCTCGCACGAAACACTCCCATACAGATTTGAGATACAGCTCCGTACCATACTACAACATGCCTGGGCCAATATGGATCACGATACAGGCTACAAATCCGGAGTAGAAATTCCACGGCAGTACAGAAGGGCTATGAGTAGGCTGGCTGGTATGCTGGAGCTTATAGACGACGAATTCAGTAAAATAAGAGCTGAGCTTACAGACTATCGCAGACAAGTACAGCAACTCGTGGCTTCCGGCAATCTTTCAGAGGTTCCACTGGATGGCGACTCTTTCAGAAGTTATCTCGGTCTCAACCCTTTTAGCAGGCTCAACAGAAAGATAGCTTCCGTAAACCAGGCAGAAATTCAAGAGGTATCGCTCATGCCGTATATGAGCATATTCAAATGGTTAGGTTGTAGTACTCTCGGCGATATAGATAAATTTATCTCTAAGTATTCAGAAGGAGCCTATCAGATTGCGTGCTACCAGATAGGACTAACTGATTTAGATATAATCTCCTCGTCCATAGGACCCCAGAATCTATGTATAGCATACATTTTGAAAGGCGGAGGCGGCAAAGCAGGTTTACGCCATCTGTTCAATTTGTTGAACGGGACCTCCGAGGGGAGCGACACTATGGCTCAACTAATTGTAGAGCAAGCAAAAGACCTGCCTTTTATGAATCAATAACTATGGCAAATAAACCATTAGACACTCAGATATTAGACAAGGCGATAATATTTGCAGTAAAGTCTCACGCCGGAACAGAGCGTAGAGGCAAGAGTTTTCCGTACATAGTGCATCCTATGGAGGCCGTGGAAATAGTAGCCACAATAACCTCAGACCAAGAGCTTTTGGCAGCGGCAATTCTACATGATACAGTAGAAGATACAGATGTTACCATAGAACAGATACGCACGGAATTTGGAGAGCGTATCGCCTCTATAGTAGCTGCAGAAACAGACAAAAAGGAAAAAGGCAAAAGCAACGAAAGCAATTGGAGAAAAAGGAAGCAGGATGCAATCAACCGAATAGCAACTGCGCCCATGGATGTAAAAATTGTAGCCATGGGCGACAAGCTCTCCAATATGAGGGCAATTGCCAGAGATTACTCAGCTATTGGCGACAAGTTATGGGAGATATTCCATTCAAAAGACAAAAAAGACCACGAATGGCATTACCGGGGCCTGGCAGATTCTCTCAAGCAACTTAAAGATACACATGCCTACAAAGAATTTGTAAGGCTCATAGAGCAGGTCTTTGGCAATTAGTCTATTACGCAAGTTCAAACTCTCATTATGGAACCTATAAAAATATCCCTCAACGATTACATCCCCACTGGCGGAGGTGCTAATGGAGAAAGTTACGACCACAGGACAGATCCTACGGTTATGCTCAAACTCTACTTCCCCGGCAAAATCATTCAGCCTCTGGAAGAAATGATGATGGCCCAAAAAGTATATGCACTCGGCATACCAACTCCGGAGCCGGGCGAATATGTAGTTACAGAAGATGGACGCTATGGAATAAGGTTCCGCAAAATTGTAGGTAAGGTTTCGTTCAGCAGAGCCACCGGAGATAATCCGGAGAAAGTTGGATTCTATGCATCGGAGTTTGCAAAAATGTGCCTGAGCCTACATTCTATGCACATAAACACTACTCAATTTGAGAATGTTAAACTGCGATATTTTAAGTTTTTGGAAGAAAATCCATTCTTTACAACGGCAGAAAAAGACAAGCTCGCAAAATTTATAGCCGATACTCCTGATGAAGATTCACCTGTTCATGGAGATCTTCAGTACAGCAATGCTATTTTTGCGGGAGATAAAAAGTATTTCATAGACTTAGGAGATTTTGGATGGGGTAATCACCTCTTTGATGTTGGCATGGTTTATCTGTGCTGCTATTTGAGCGATGAAAAATTTATAAGAGAAACCTATCACATGCCTAAAGCTGTAGCTATGCAGTTTTGGGATAACTTTGCTCCGGTTTATTTTGGCAACAGCATGTCTTTAAAAGAAATAGAAGATATGATAATGCCCTATGCCGGTTTAAAGACTCTACTGATAGAACGCAATACTAACTGCCCTATGCCGGAATTTAGGGCTGCTCTAAAAAATATATTATGAACATCAAAGAAATGAGAGAAAGGGCCATCAAGAGACGGTCGAGGTGGACAGGGCTTCTGCTCATCTTAATTGCAGTAGGTTTTTTGGAAGTTCTTTCTCTGGTACAGGCTTACTATGCCCAACGTGGCATACGCCAAGAAGCACAGGCTAAAGCCGAAGGGCAGCTCAATGCAGCCCATAGCGATATTATGAATATTGTGAATCAGGCAGAGAGTGCCGTAAGGAATAGTGTATGGGTAGCTCAGTGGTGTTTAGATGTGCCGGATAGTTTGCCAAACATACCAAAACTTCTCGTAAACAATAATCCTATAGTAGCAGGTTCTACAATAGCCATAGTACCAGGCTATTATAAACATACACATCTATTAGCACCCTATGCTGCAATTACAAACGGGGAAATAATAAACAAAAGCTTAGCTACCGCAGAATATGACTATTCTTCCCAAGAGTGGTTTACCAAACCTATCGAATTAGATAGAGGCTATTGGTCTGAACCTTACATAGATAAAGGAGGTGGAGAAATTCTCATGACCACCTACTCTTTTCCAATAAAAGACCGTAACGGCAGAATAGCAGCTGTGCTAACGGCAGATCTCGATTTGGGATGGCTTACGGTAATCGCACAGGGAATCAAGATTTATCCTCACGCATTCAGCACAGTAGTAAGCAGGAACGGCCATATTATGGTAAGTCCGGCGGAGACCCTGATAATGAACAAGACCGTAAACGAATTTGCTGCATCGAGCAAAGACTCTGCGAGTCTTAACAAACTCAATCGGGCTATGCTCAGCAAAAAGAGCGGCAGTATGTCCATAACGCATGAAGGTGTTAAGAGCATGGTTTATTTTAAACCGATAGAAAGAACTGGCTGGTCTATGAACATCTTTATTCCAGAAAAAGAAATGTTTGCAGGCCTAAAGAATGTAAACCGCAAGATACGAGCCCTACAATTTTTAGGTCTATTGCTTATAGCCCTGATTTTCCACGCAGTGGCCAAAAACCAACTCAAGTTCAAGAACATTGCCGACAAGAAAGAAAAAATGGAGAATGAGCTTCATATAGCCAGCAGCATACAAATGTCTATGATTCCCAAAATCTTTCCTCCTTTTCCGGAGCGTAAAGATATTGATATGGCTGCCACCATAGTGCCGGCAAAGGAAGTGGGCGGAGACCTGTACGACTTCTTCATCAGAAACGAAAAACTCTTCTTCTGTATAGGAGATGTATCCGGCAAAGGAGTGCCGGCTTCTTTGGTTATGGCCGTTACTCGTAGTCTGTTCAGAAGCTTGGCAAACCACGAAGATAGCCCAAAGAAAATTGTATCTTCTATGAACGACAGTATGGCTGATATGAACGAAAGCAGTATGTTTGTAACCTTCCTGTGCTGCGTTTTGGATTTGCATACCGGCCAGCTGAAGTACTGCAACGCAGGACACAATGCTCCTCTGTTGTTTACAAACAAGATCAGCAGTTTGGATGTGTTACCAAACTTGCCCTTAGCCGTAATGAAAAATTTTGAATATGCAGAGCAAGAAGGCATACTACATTACGATGATGCCATTTTCCTCTACACAGACGGAATTACAGAGGCCGAAAATTCAGACAGGCAACTATTTGGCATAGAACGATTGACCAAAGTATTATCTTGCAGGAAAGGGGCCTTGGAATGTCTGCAAAGCGTACAGAATGCCGTAAGCGAATTTGTTGGAAACGCCCCTCAGAACGACGACAGAACAATGCTCTTTATCCACTTTCTAAACGGGCACAACAAAAAGGAAAACACCAAAACAATTACCATACACAATGATATAAATCAAATTCACGATGTATTTAATTTTGTTGAATCTATCGCCGAAGAAAAAAAACTTTCTCCAACCTTAACGTCTAACATAAATCTTGCCTTGGAGGAAGCTGTTACTAATGTAATACTTTATGCATACAAGCCAGAAGGCAAGAAAGAATGTGATAAAGATATGCCGATAGATATCACGGCTGTTTGGGGTAACGATGAACTGGACTTGATTATTACAGATTCCGGTATTCCATTCGATCCGACATCGGCGCCTAAGGTAAATACAAACATTAGCGCAGATGAGCGAGATATTGGAGGTTTAGGCATACACCTCTTTATGACCATTATGGATGAAGTACGCTATGACAGAATCAATGGCAAGAATGTACTCACTATGAAGAAAAAAATTGTATAACAGTAGAAAAACATCATATCAATGCAAACTAACATAAGTAAAAAAGACAACAACATAATTGTTGAATTCATTGGCCGCCTAGATACTCCTGCAGCACAAGGATTGAGCAAAGAAGTTTCTGAACTTCAAAAGGATGCAGATAAGACCATCACCATAGACTGCACCAACTTAGAATACATTTCCAGCTCTGGTCTGAGAATCTTTCTTTCTCTAAAAAAAGCTACTGCCCAAAAAGGGGGAAAGGTTATAGTAAAAAACATTAACAACGAGATTCGTAGCGTCTTTATGATGACGGGTTTTCTGAACCTGTTTGAGATTGTCTGACAGAGAATTATAGTTCCGCCGAAAATATTAGAGGATGCTACTTGTAAGGCCACCAGGCAGGTTTGGCATAAGCTCCCTGCTGCTCATAGAGTTTGCGCTCATCTGCCCACTGCTGGTTGAAGAAAACGGTATCTGCCCTATCGGTGTAAAGAATGCCTTCAAGATGATCTGTCTCATGTTGAAAGATTATTGCAGTGTAGCCACCAACCGTATCTTTCTTAAATTGTTTTGCCTGAAAGTCAAAGTAGGAAACAATTATGCTATCCGACCTTGGCACTACTCCACGGTAGTTAGGTATTGAAAGGCAGCCTTCCGTGCCTCTGACAACATTGGTGAATAAACTGTCTATATGCACGTTAGCATAAACTTGCAATGGTTTACCTTCTCTGTCATAGCGCATAAGAGCGAGCATTCTCAGATTGAGACCCACTTGCGGAGAAGAAATGCCTACGCCATCCTGACTCGGATCTTGAACCGTAGCAAGCAGGTTGCGCGCAAGTGTTGCAACTTCTGGGCTCTGTAGCTCTTCTTCCGTAAAATCTCGCGACACTTTCCTAAGAATAAGACTATCCGATTCATCGGAAATAACAGTCAGATACATAACGGAGTCTGACTGGTTCAGTATTGTTAGTTCACTCTCCGTAAAGGTAATTCCGGCCCGCTCCTCAACTTTACCTGAAAAAGACTTGCAGCTTGAGGTTGTACAAAGGGCAAACACCACTGCCATAACTGCAAACACTACGTACATAGCTTGGCAGAAAGAATGGGTGGAAGATGTTTTCATTAAAATTTCATTTTGAAAGTATCTTTAAGGGTTACGGTACGGTTGAATACCGGTAGTTCCGGAGTAGTATCCGGATCTTTGAAAAAGTAACCGATTCTCTCAAATTGTACGGCAATACCCGAAGTGTCGTCTAAAAGTGCCGGCTCTGCATAGGCTGCAACTATATCCATGGAATGAGGATTTAAAAAGTCTTTGTAGTCTGAATCTTCCGGTATCTGATCCATGAATTGCTCGGTAAACAGACAATCTATCAATCTCACCTCCAGTTTTTTTGCATCGGCAACACTTACCCAGTGTATGGTTCCTTTAACACTTCTCCACTCCCCTACGCCCGGCTTGGAGGAAGGGTCGTAAGTACAGATTATTTTGGTAACGTTACCGCTACTGTCTTTTATTACCTCCTTACACTTGATTATATAACCATATTTCAGCCTAACCTCTCCATTTGGCTGCAGGCGGAAATATTTCTTAGGAGGATTTTCCATAAAGTCTGCCCTCTCTATATAAATATGGCCGGTAAACGGAATCCTGCGCTTTGGCCCATCAGGGAATGCAGGATTAAGAGGTGCTTCCAACCATTCTACCTGTCCTTGCGGCCAGCCTTCCAACTCCAATTCTACAGGATCTAATACCGC
This sequence comes from Bacteroidales bacterium UBA3709, assembly GCA_002372015.1. GTDB lineage: Bacteria > Bacteroidota > Bacteroidia > Bacteroidales > UBA932 > Egerieousia. The sequence goes on from DFIA01000045.1 coordinate 26,392, forward strand.
CATATATCTATTTGCACGTGCATTTAGATCTTCCCGAACACACCACTCTAAAAGAGATAAGTCTATTATATTATCTCTTTTAGCTACCCCTACCTTTTCTGCAAACATCTTGATACTCTCAGGAGTATAACCTCTTCTTCTTATACCGCAAATAGTAGGCATTCGGGGATCGTCCCAGCCTCTTACATAGTTGCTGTTTACAAGTTCCAATAACTTACGCTTGCTCATAACCGTGTATGTAAGATTAAGACGCGCAAACTCATACTGACGAGACGGGAATATGCCTAATTTTTCTATAAACCAATCATACAGAGGCCGATGAACATCAAATTCCAGAGTACATATACTATGGGTTATACCCTCAATAGAATCGCTTTCTCCATGGGCATAATCATACATAGGATATATGCACCACTTAGTGCCTGTCCTATGGTGAGAAGTATAATTGATACGGTACATGATTGGATCTCTAAAGAGCATGTTAGGATGTGCCATATCTATTTTAGCCCTCAACACTTTCTCACCCTCCTTAAACTTACCATCACGCATATCGCGGAAAAGAGCTAAATTTTCTTCCACACTGCGATTGCGCCAAGGCGATGGTATTCCTGGCTTCTGAACTGTTCCACGATTTAGGCGTATCTGTTCTAAAGACTGATCATCTACATAAGCTAAGCCCTTGTTGATAAGGTCTTCTGCCCAATCGTAGAGCTGCTGAAAATAATCCGAGGCATACCTCTCTTCTGCCCATTCAAATCCAAGCCAGCGTATATCGTTCTTTATGGAATCTACATATTCAACATCTTCTTTGCTTGGGTTTGTATCGTCGAACCGGAGATTGGTCTTACCTCCGTATTTCTTAGCCACCCCAAAGTTCAGGCAGATGCTTTTTGCATGTCCTATGTGGAGATAACCATTAGGTTCTGGTGGAAAACGAGTAAGTATAGTCTTATGACGACCAGATTTTAAATCTTCTTCTATTATTTCTTCAATGAAATTGAGGCTTTTCTCCGTATTCTCTTCCATAACTGTTGCTTGTAAATGAGTATTTAGAAACTACACACAAATATAGCCATAATTAGCTTATTTGGCCATATTCTTATTAACTTTGCATATATGATAAAATCTATGACAGGGTACGGCAAGGGAGAATGTGTACTTGCAGACCACAGCAAAATAACTGTAGAGATAAAAACTCTGAATGGTAAAAATGCAGACATAAGCATTAAAAGCCAGCTTATTCCTAAAGACAAAGAATTAGAAATAAGAAAGTTGCTAATAAAAGAATTAGTAAGGGGCAGCATAGAAATCTCCATTTCTCACGCCATAAAGCATACCCCTGCCAGAGTGCAGAATCTAAATAAGAGCGCAGCACTATCTTATATAGAACAAATCCATAGAATTATGGCCGAGGATGCCGGCTCTGCCGCTCGCATTACTCCGCTTGCAGAAGCATTTCTCTGGTCTTCTATATTAAGGATGCCGGATATTTTTGAAGCAACAGACTTAACACTCAGCAGTACAGACTTGGCTAAAATAGACAAGGCTGTAATGCAGGCCATCAAAAAACTCAATACTTATCGCACCGCAGAGGGCAAAGCTCTCTGCTCCGATATTACAGCAAGAGTTGAGAAGATTATGGCACTTTTGCAAGAAGTAAAAAGACTCGATGCAAAACGTATTCCTGCCATAAAAGAAAGGCTCAGGCAGAAAATAGAAAAAAGCGGCATAGATGCAGATCCAGAAAGGTTGGAGCAAGAACTTGTCTTTTACGTGGAAAAACTCGATATAAATGAAGAGAAAGTAAGGCTGACACAGCATTGCAAGTATTTTCTAAATACGCTTAACAAAGAAGCGTTGGCTGGAAAGAAACTTGGTTTTATTGCACAGGAAATGGGCAGAGAAATCAACACGCTTGGCAGCAAGGCAAATGATGCAGATATACAGGCTCTTGTTGTAAGAATGAAAGATGAGGTAGAAAAAATCAAAGAACAAACGTTGAATATTTTATAGATGATATAGTATCTGAGGTATTATTTTTGAATACCCGATACAGAGTAAAAAAGTTTTAATACATGAAAAAGTTTGTTTCTAAGTACAGATTGTTGATAATATCAGGTATATTTTTCCTTACCGGATGCGCCACCCCTCAGGCTATGTTTTTTAATGTAGATGTACTTAAACCTAAACTCTATACATTTACACCAGAAGATCAGACATCGTCCGTAATAACAACATACACAAATACAATCGATAGCTTGTCGGCAATTTTTTTAGCACAAGCAACTGCAAGACAGTTGGAGTTAAACAATGCCCTTGACGAAGGTGCTATAGGAGCTTTTACCATACCGGCTCAAGAGTTCAGCGGCACATCAGATAAAGAGTATCTCGAACAACTTATGTTGGCCACCGGAAGCCGTTGTCTCTTTATAGTGAGCAATATAGAGTTTCGGCCGGAAAAAGTAGAAAGGACTATTTCTGTAGGCAATATAGAGAGTTTCTGTGTTTGTCCTATAAAAGCCAATATCGATATTTACGATGCAGCTACAGATACGGTGCTGTACAAAAAACTCCACGCAGATACAATGTACGTAAGAGTACCAGACAGGTTTACAGGTTCCAAACAAGATGTTATCAAGTATATACAAGCCAACGATTCTCTGATAAGGTCAACATTTGGCACCCTGATAGCAGACGAAGTTTCTCCAAACTGGACACCGGAAGAATGGATGCTTATAGACTATCCCACAGACAATGCCTGGCATACAGCTTACAAAAATGCGATGGATTTCAAGTGGGAAGAAGCTATAAAAGGCTGGCTGCCTCTTACAGAATCGGAGAATAAAGATAAAAGCTCCTATGCGGCTTTCAACATAGCTGTAGCCTGCCAGATGTTAGGCAATACAGAACTGGCTCTCAACTGGATACAATATGCCAGAAATAATTACAACTTTAGAGAAGCCGAAAGTTTAGAGAAGTATCTGAAATCACGGGCCAATACAACAAATAGCAATTAATATATGAAAGAATTTATTGCCGGCATAAACTGGGAACTATTCATAAGATTGATTGTAGCTGGCGCCTTAGGCACATTAGTGGGCTTGGAAAGAGAATACAGGGCAAAGGAGGCTGGATACCGTACACACTTCTTGGTATGCCTCGGCAGTGCGCTTATGATGATTGTTTCTCAATATGGATTCGAAGCTATTTTAACCAAGTATCAAGGAACCGGAAATCTCAGGTTAGATCCTGCCAGAATTGCGGCTCAGGTAGTAAGTGGCATAGGTTTTCTTGGAGCCGGTACCATACTAATACAGAAACAGGTAATTAAAGGACTCACTACCGCAGCAGGGCTATGGGCTATGGCCGGTGTAGGTTTGGCTGTAGGAGCCGGCATGTATAAGGCGGCTATTGCTGGTACAGTACTCATACTCATAGGACTCGAATTATTAAGAGTGTTTTTTAAAGGCATAGGTTATCGTACCATCACTATAGAAATAGAGGTGGAAGACAAAGACAGTTTGGAGCAGCTGCAAAATCTCTTAGCCAAGCCCCTCTATACTGTAACCGCTTACAATGTCAGCCAAACCTTTTCAGGATATAAAATAGAAGCAGCGGTTAAGATGAAGAGCAGAACAGACGAAAAAGAACTGTTCAGAAAGCTCAATCAGCTGAACACGCTGCTTATGAAAAAGTTTGAATAAGGCTATTCCTTGATATCTTTAAAACCCCTGCCTATTATCTCAGAAGAATCCACTACATTGATAAAGGCCATAGGATCTATTTCTGCAATCCTATATCTAAGGTTCATCATCTCTCTCCTTGTTAGAGACACATAAATCATACTTTTTTCTTCGCCCTTAAACATTCCCTTGGCCGGCAGTAATGTTGCTCCACGATGCATATCTTCTATGATAATCTTTCGGATATCGTCTGGCCTCTCAGATATTATCAGCATAGTCTTGGCAGCCTGACCCTCAATAACCATATCTATTATCTTGCTTTCTATGATAATAATCAGCCAAGAATACATAGGTAGTTTCCAATCGCCAAAAGCTATAACTGTAGAAAGCGTAATAAGACCATCTACAATTATTACTGCCGTTCCCATAGATATATGCAGATACTTGTTTACTATCATTGAGATAATATCGCTACCGCCGCTTGTAGCTCTGGAGCGGAAAATCATTCCCAAACCTATACCATACAAAATACCTCCGAATATTGCAGCAAGCAACTGATGGTCAAAGAGTTTAATTGCATCTACGCCAGTCAGGCCACTTTCTGTTATTCTATTGCTTACATCTGGTTCAATCAATGAATCAAAGCCGTAAGTTTGGTGAATCAACCACATAAAGGCAGGTATCAGCAAAGTACATAGAAGTGTTTTAATACCAAAACGGCTACCCAAAACTATAGTACCTATTATTAGGAGCGGAATATCCATACAAAGGGCAGAAAGCTCTGTTCTCCAACCCCAAAGATGGTGAAATACCATAGAAAGACCATAAGTTCCGCCAGGTGCAAATCCATAAGGCTCTATCAGTAATACCGCACCTAATGAGAAGATGAAACACCCTCCAACAAGGAGAGCGTACTCCATTATGTTTTGTCTTGAAAAAATCTTCTTGGTTCCCATATATATTACATCATCATACCACCGCAAACTTGAATAACCTGTCCCGACACATAAGCAGAAAGATCAGAAGCAAGGAATAGGCACACATTTGCCACATCCTCTACCGAACCGCCACGTCTTAACGGAATCTTTTTGTACCAATCTTGTTTTACCTCATCAGAAAGCTGCTCGGTCATCTCTGTTAAGATAAAGCCAGGAGCAACAGCATTGGCTCTGATACCTCTCCTTCCCATCTCCTGTGCAATGCTCTTAGCCAAACCTATCATACCTGCTTTTGATGCAGAATAATTGCACTGACTTGCATTGCCATGAACTCCCACAACAGAAGACATATTTATTATAGAACCTGCTTTCTGTCCCATCATTACAGGAGTTACGGCATGTATAAAATTAAAGGCACTCTTCAGATTAACAGCTATAACAGCATCCCACTGCTGCTCAGTCAT
>DFIA01000001.1 GCA_002372015.1 Bacteroidales bacterium UBA3709
TTCCAAACTTTTTGCAAAAAAAATTTTAAAAAAATTACAACCAATGGTAAACTAATAGTTATTTTTCTACATTTGCCCCGTGATTAGGAATAAAATCATATTACAATCTGTAGGAACTCTGAAGCGTGTCCGACTTTAGCACCCTCTCTCCAGCCAAAATCAGTGGTTGGAAGATGGTGACTTTTCCATGCAAGATCTTTTCAGATCTTTTATAACCAAAATACAATCAACATATCAACAACATTACTCCAATCTTGGGGAGTGTTATATACTAACAATATATCAAAAAATGAAAGTAGATATAATTGTGGCCGGCCAAGCTCATTTCAAATATGCTGATGAGATTGCTGAGCTAATGTCGGAGTCTTCAAAAGCAAAAGGAACTAATTTAGCAAAGCGTACTCCTGAATATATCAGGGAAAAAATGGAATATCATAAAGCCATAATAGCCGTTTTACCAGATGGCACACTTGCAGGCTTTTCATACATAGAGACTTGGAGCCACACTAAGTTTGTTGCAAATTCTGGGCTGATAGTGGCACCTAAATTCCGTAAGAGCGGATTGGCAAGACAAATCAAGCGCAAGATTTTTAATCTGTCTATAGAAATGTACCCTTATGCCAAGATTTTCAGCATTACAACAGATAACGCTGTAATGAAAATCAATTCAGAGCTCGGGTTCAGACCTGTAACTTTTTCAGAACTAACTCAAGAAAAAGAATTTTGGGATGGCTGCAAAGGGTGCCGCAACTTTGATGTACTGGAGAGAAACAACTACCGTATATGCCTGTGCACCGCTCTGTTGTATGACCCTGCAGAGCACGCTCAGAAACTTTATACAAAACAAAATTTAAGACAAATCATAAAAACATATCTAAAATGAAAAAATTAGTACTGGCCTATAGTGGCGGATTAGACACATCGTTCTGTATCCCATATCTTAAAGAAAAAGGCTTTGAAGTACACACTGTAACTGCTAACACGGGAGGCTTTTCGGAAGATGAAGAAAAGGAACTTGAGGAAAAAGCTCTGGCCTTGGGTGCAAAAAGCCATACAAACTCCAACATTGTAGAAGAATATTACAATAAAGGTATAAGATTCCTGATTTACGGAAACATTCTCAAAAATTCGGCCTATCCGCTGAGTGTTAGCAGTGAGCGTGTCTTTCAGGCTCTTGAGGTTCTGAGGCTTGCTAAGGCCCTGAATGCGGAATATGTTGCACACGGGAGCACCGGAGCAGGTAACGACCAAGTAAGGTTTGATCTTGTATTTGATGTACTTGCTCCTGAAATCAAAATAATTGCACCAGTAAGAGAGAAGAACTTCCAGAGAAACTTTGAGATTGAGTACCTTATAAATAAAGGGTTCTCTTTTAACTGGAACAATAACCGCTATTCCATCAACAAAGGAATGTGGGGTACCAGCATTGGAGGGCAGGAGACTCTTGAATCAGACGGTTATCTACCAGAAGATGCTTATCCTCATAAAATTACGGAGAGCAGAGAAAAAGTCATCAGCATAGACTTCCTAAAAGGAGAACCTGTTGGGGTGGACAGACAGAAAATGTCTCCTATAGAGGCCATCCGCAAAATTGCTGAGATTGCAGCCCCTTACGGAATAGGAAGAGATATTCACATAGGCGATACCATAATAGGTATAAAAGGCAGGGTTGGCTTTGAAGCTGCTGCACCTCTTATTATTATAAAGGCACATCACCTGCTGGAAAAGCATGTTTTAGTAAAAGGGCAACTGAATTGGAAAGAGCACATAGCATCGTATTACGGACAACTTATGCATGAGGCTCAGTATCTCGACCCTACAGCAAGAGATATGGAAGCATTTCTTGAAAGCACACAAAAGAATGTTACAGGAACTGTATTTGTAAAACTGCGCCCCTACAGTTTTACGGTGCTGGGATGCAAGAGCCCGTACGATTTGATGAATTCCGGTTTTGGGGCTTATGGAGAAGACAACAAGTCTTATACGGCACAGGATATCATAGGTTTTACAAAGGTTCTGGCTAATCCCCTAAAGATTTATTACAGTATCTGTAACAGTAATAATAAAAGATAACACAATGGTAAAAAGGATGTTAAAATTGCTTGAGCAGATGCTAACCATTCCGGCTGTCAGTTCTTTGGAGAGCAATAGGTGCAATTTTTTGTACAGCCGCATCAAACAGCTTGTCAAGGAAGAGAATTTAGAAGACCAGATCTTGTGCAAAAGGGTGAAAAACAATATAATATTGTATGCTCAGCGATGTGGAAAGCATAGAACCGGGCAGTGCACAATGTTGCTATGCGCTCATATAGATACCGTACCACCGTCTGATAAGTACTCCTGCCCTCCCTTTGGCATCACCAAAAAAGGAGAAAAGCTTATAGGGTTGGGCATCAATGACGACGGAGCCTCAGTAATTTCTATGCTGGCAGCTTTTGTTTCCGCATCCAAGACTGCAGGCGGCTGCAATCTAATGCTGTCTTTGAATGCTCAGGAGGAAACCGGAGGCCCCAACGGATTGCCTGCTGTACTTAAATTCCTTAAAAGCAGCAAATTATTCCCTTACCCCGATTTTGCCGTAGTAGGAGAACCAACCGGCATGAAAGCCGCTATTGCAGAAAAGGGCCTGCTTGTTCTCGATGGGCAGGCAAGCGGCACAAGTTCTCACGCAGCTCTGGATAATCCAGACAATGCAATTTATAATGCCATTGCAGATATAAACCTCATAAAGAGAACACGATTCAGACGGCGGTCAAAACTTACGGGAGCTGTACATCTTACTGTAACACAAATTAATGCAGGTTCGGTTCATAATGTAGTGCCGGAAAAGTGCAACTTTGTGGTAGATATAAGGCCTAACGAAAAATACACAAACAAAGAGATTTGGCAGATTCTGCAGACAAAAATCAAGAGCAGGCTAACACCAAGAAATCTGCACCACAAAGTATCTGTAACTCCTAACAATCACATACTTATGAAAACTGTTCTATCTCTTGGAATGGAAACATTCATTTCTTCGTCATTCTCAGACTGGGCCAGATTAGACATTCCTGCCGTAAAAATTGGCCCCGGAAACAGTCTTAGAAGCCACAAGGCAGATGAATACATAACAGAAAAGGAGTTGACAGAAGGCATTAACGGATATAAATTATTAATAGAAGCCATAGACGAAAAACTTATGGCTAAACAAAAACATACTATTTAGAATGGCTACACTTTGGGACAAAGGCGTACAGACCGACAGCAAAATGGAAAAATTTACTACCGGACAAGACCGGCAGTTAGATCTTAAACTCGCAAAATACGACATCATAGGCTCCAAGGCACATATTTCAATGCTGGCAGAGGTGGGGCTTCTGCCAAAGAACGAGGAGCAGATTCTACAAAAAGGGCTGGACAAAATTCTAAGCAGCATAGAGAGCAAGACTTTTGTGCTGGAAGATTCCGTAGAAGACATACACTCGCAGATAGAGCTGTTGCTTACAAAAGAATACGGAGATATAGGCAAAAAAATCCATTCAGGGCGTTCCCGTAATGACCAAGTGCTCACAGACCTTAAACTTTTCCTGAAAGACGAATGTAAAAAACTGAAAGACAAAGTTCTTAACTTATTCAGCACCCTGCTTGCCCTTGCCGAACGGCACAAAGGAGTGCTTATGCCGGGTTATACCCACTTCCAAATTGCAATGCCATCTTCCTTTGGGTTGTGGTTTGCAGCTTATGCAGAAGCACTTGCAGAAGATATGCCCATGCTAAAAGCAGCCTATACAGTTGCGGATATGAATCCGTTAGGAAGTTCTGCCGGCTACGGCAACTCTCTGCCTCTTGACCGTAAAAAGACTACAGAAGACTTGGGGTTCAGTACCCTCACCTACAACCCTATAGCAGCACAAATGGGACGCGGCAAGTGCGAAAAGGCGGTAGCTGCAGCCATAGGCCAGTTTGCGAGTACACTTAACAAAATAGCGCAAGACTGCTGCCTATATATGTGCCAGAATTTTGGGTTCATATCATTTCCGGAAAAACTCACAACCGGAAGCAGCATAATGCCGCACAAGAAAAACCCAGATGTTTGGGAGATGATACGCGGCAACTGCAACATAATCAATTCGGCATATACACAGATATGTATGCTTGCCACCAACCTTCCACATGGTTATCATCGCGATTTTCAATTACTTAAAGAAGTGCTTTTTCCGGCTTTGGAAAAAATGGACAACTGTATTGAAATGACTTGCCTGATGCTTCAAAACATTAGAATAAACACAGATATAATAAAAGACAAGATATACAGACCAATCTTCTCGGTAGAAAAAGTCAATGCCTTAGTTTTGGCCGGAGTACCATTCAGAGACGCTTATAGAACCGTAGCAGCTGAAATAAAGGAACGGGGATTAGATTTTCCGCACGACACTATAACCGTAGAAGATCTTAGGCACACGCATTTGGGCGGTATGGGCAACCTTTCTTTAGAGCTGATAGAAAACAAGATGCGGCAATCTTTATTTTAGACTGCCGCACCTGAAAATGCTGCTTTAGCAACTACTCCTGATCTAACGAATTGCCCCGTTTATCTGCCCAAACAGCCTCCAATAGAGGTAATTGGCTATCTATCTTTGTCTTGATTGTGCAAGAATACTTACGGCACCAATCTTTTAATATACTACCAAACCACCCTTTACGCTTTGTAAGATAAGCCTCAAAAAGAGGATTGAGGGTAATTATAAAGGAGTTGATGTTTTTTTCTTTGGTATAGTACGCCAACTGCCTCTCTAAGGCCTCATCTGCCACAAGGCTCGGAGCTATCTCACCCGTACCATGACACATAGGACAGGCCTCATTAACCTTTATTTCTGTGGCAGGACGCACTCTTTGACGCGTTATCTGCATAAGACCAAATTTGGTTATAGGCAAAATATTATGTTTAGCTCTATCGTTCTGCATCACCTCCTGCATGTGTCTATATAGTTTTTGCCTATTCTCTGCAGTTTCCATATCTATGAAGTCTATAATTACAATGCCGCCAAGATCGCGCAGTCTCATCTGACGTGCCACCTCTTCTGCTGCATGCATATTAACTTCTATTATATTGTCTTCTTGATCTATTCCTTTTTTTACTCGTGTTCCGCTATTTACATCTACAACATTCAGTGCCTCTGTATGTTCTATTATAAGGTAGGCACCCTGCTTTAACGGAACTATCTTACCAAAAGCCCCTTTTATCTGCCGGGTAATATCAAAGGCATCCATTATGGGGGTATCGCCTTTGTATAGCTTTACAATCTTCTCTTTTTCAGGCGCTATTGTTCTTATATAATCTTTAATTTCGTGATATGCGGCCTGATCGTTTATTTCTATGGAAGAGAACGAATCGTTTAGAAGATCTCTAAGAATGGTTGTGGTTTTGTTGTTCTCAGTGAAAAGTAGCTGTGGAGGCTTGCTCTCGGCAAGTTTTTGATACCCTCTTTCCCACTTATCTATAAGAGAACGCAATTCTGCATCTAAAACGGCTGCTTTTTTGCCCTCAGCCGCAGTTCTGATTATAGCCCCGTAATTCTGTGGCAAAATACTCTGTACCAAGCGCTCCAAGCGTTTTTTTTCTTCTTTAGATGAAATTTTCTGAGATATACTGACCTTGTCTGCAAATGGCAACAAAACAATATTTCTGCCCGCTATGGAAATTTCTGCCGTAAGTCTGGAGCCTTTTGTGGAGATAGGCTCTTTAACTACCTGTACTATAATCTGCTGCCCTGCAGACAGCACTTCATCTATACGCCCTTCTTTTTCTAAAGCAGGCCCTATTCTGACCCTGGAGTAGAAAGCTTGAAGATCTTTTTCTGTGCCTATCTGCTTGGCAAAATAGTCAAACGCCTTAAAATTGAGGCCTAAATCGAGGTAATGAATAAAAGCATCTTTATTGTCGCCTATATCCACAAAGGCCGCATTAAGAGCCGGCATTACCTTTTTGACTTTTCCAAGATACACATCACCGACACCAATGCTTTGGGCAGACGAATTATGCTCCTGATTGATTTCCATCAATCTATGATCTTCGAGCAGAGCAATCGTTACCTTGGCAGGGCCAACGTCGATAATCAAATCCTTCTCCATGTAATAAAAAAATTAATCTAAAGCAGGGCAATACCCTGCTTTAGATTAAACAACTTGATAAGATGCCTTATTTGCGCTTCTTGTGTCTGTTCTTACGAAGACGCTTCTTGCGCTTATGGGTGGCCATCTTATGTCCTTTTCTTTTCTTTCCGCTTGGCATAATATTATTTTCTACCTCCCTTTACACCGCTCATGAAAACTTTAGCTGGCTTGAAAGCAGGAATGTTGTGAGCAGGGATTACCATTGTAGTATTCTTTGAAATATTTCTTGCAGTCTTCTTTGCTCTTTTCTTGATCACGAATGAGCCAAAGCCACGAAGATAAACGTTCTTACCTTTTGCAAGAAAACCTTTTACTGCAGTCATGAAGCCCTCTATTACGCGAGCAACAGTAACTTTCTCTAAGCCAGTTTGCTTAGCTACCTCGTTGATAATGTCCGATTTAGTCATAACTTTAATTTGATAATTGGTGAATATTTGTGGATGCAAAATTAGACTTTTTTTTTTTTCAACAAAATGATTCTCAAAAAATTTTGCATAAAAAGATGTTTTTGTTGCACATTCCGCTAATTTTGCGCCAACGATTTTGTCTGATTATGAAAAAATGCCTGCTTATATTGGTTCTGGTTGTACTCGGAGGGGTTTGCTTCGGGCAGAAGGCCTTTATATCCGATATTAGCATCACAGGCAATAACATCACAGCAAGTTCCATCATAATAAGGGAGTTACCGTTTTCTAAAGGCGAGATTATAGATACTTCTATTCTGCCCGCTCTCCTTACAGAAGCTCAGCAAAACCTCTTGAACACCTCACTTTTTAACTATGTTACCATCAGACAATTGCCAGCAGAAATAGCTGCAGATACCCCCATTGAAGCAAACGCTGTTTCTATTGCCATTGAAGTAGAGGAGCGGTGGTATATATGGCCAATAATCGAACTGCGTTTAGAAGACCGCAACATGACATCGTGGATAAAGAAAATGAACTGGGAAAGGGTTACCCTCCATACAGGGCTAAAGATTAACAACATATTTGGTTTGGCACACAAGCTGGAAATAAGAGGGTTGATAGGTTGGGAAAAAGGAATAGATATCTCCTATAGCCGTATAGCCTTAGACCGGAATAAGAAACTATATCTGTCCTTAGAAAGCTATGCCATGTACTACAAAAACGTAGATTTTCTTACTTCCAACAATAAGTTACAGCACCTATCTGCCGATAATTACCTTAAACGTAGCCGAGGCATAAATGCAAGTCTCACATACAGGCCGCAGATAAGATGGAGAGCTACTGCAAAATTAGGATATGATGTAAGTAAAATTTCTACCGAACTGTTTGATGCTAATCCGCATTATTGGGGAGTAGATACAAGAAAGGCCCGTACTTTAACATTAGAAACCTCTCTATGCCACGAAGACAGAGATTATATACTGTACCCAACGCAAGGAAAATATGCCCAGTTGAGTTTACGCACCAGCGAAAGTAATAATTTTAATTTCAACTATTTGCAAATACAATTAGACTTACAGTACTATAAAAAACTTTCAGAAAGATGGTTAGCCAGCTCCTCCATAAAACTTTCTGCCAGCTTTGATACAAGATATTCCTATCTACATTCAAAAGCTGTGGGCTACGGGAATGCCAACATAACCGGATATGAGCTATATGTTATAGACGGACAACATTATGTTACTCAGAATAATAGCATCAAATATCTCATTCTGCCACAAAGAGTTGTGGAATTAGGAAAAAATCCAAAGTGGCGTAAGTTCAATAAACCTCATTTTACCATATATGGCAAGTTTCTGTACGATTTTGGTTATGTGTTTCAAGAAAAACGATGGCAAGGAAATAATACCTATCCAAACAAGTTTCTGTATGGTATGGGAGTTGGCATAGACCTGGTAACCTACTACGATATAGTTGCTAATGTGGGATATGCTGTTAATGCAAAGGGTAAAGGCTCTTTCTTATTCGGCTTTAGAGCACCGATTTTCTGACATTGCCACTTAGATTTGTTACTGACAAATCTGTCATTTCTTTTTTTGGCACAATGATTGACATATAGTATCTGTAGTATGCAGGAAACCTATACCGATACTTAGAGATGAGTAATGGAGACGATAGGTTTCTGACATTTTGGCATAAATATTAGATTTGTGTAAAGAGAAAAGAACAGTTTTATGAAATTTTTTGACGAGTATTTGCTTAATCAGATAGAAGGAGCGGATATAAATATTCTTCCTGTAATGAGCATAGAAGCTAATCCTAAAACAGATAAAATAGAAGTTCCGGAAACCATACCTATTCTTGCTATGAGAGATTCGGTTCTTTTTCCGGGCACTATTCTGCCGGTTACCATAGGAAGAGAAAAGTCTATTAAACTGATAAGGGCCATGAATAAGTCCAGCAGAATAATAGGCACCGCCACACAGATAGAAGTTCACAAAGAAGATCCCAAACAGGCAGATTTGTACGAGGTTGGCTGTAGTGCTAAGATCTTAAAGCTGATAGAGATGCCAGACGGGGCTCTAACTGCTGTGCTGCAAGGCATACGCCGCTTCAAGATAGTGGATATAATTGCAGACGACCCTTATCTGATTGGAAGAATCGAGAATCTGATTGATATATTTCCAGAGAAAAACGACAAGGATATCAAGGCCCTGTCAGACTCCATTAAGGAGGCCGCCCTCAAGATTGTAAAATACTCTTCCGCTTTTGCTGCCGAGAGCGAATTTGCCATAAAAAACATAGATTCTTTTGAGTTTCTAATCAACTTTATTTCTACAACCTTAGATAACGAAAATGTTGGAGAAAAAATCAAACTGCTAACAGAGAGCGAGATAAAACAGAGGGCTTATAAGCTTTTGTCGGTACTGAACAAGCAGATAGAGATTCTGAAAATCAAAGACGATATTCAGCAGAAAGTGAAGAGCGAAATGGATCAGCAACAGAGGGAGTATTATCTCAACAATCAGCTGAAAACCATCCAAGAAGAGCTCGGAATGAACGGCAACTCCAAAGATGTTGCAGACTTGAAGAAAAAAGCTGCAGACAAGAAGTGGCCGGAATATGCTAAAAAAGAGTTTGACAGATGTACTTCAAGGTTAGAAAAATTAAATCCTAACTCGCCAGACTACAATGTAGAACTCAATTATTTGGAGTTTCTTGTAGGCCTACCTTGGGACGAGACCACTGTAGATAATTTAGATTTAAAACATGCCAAAAAAGTTTTGGACGAAGACCACTACGGATTAGACAAGATAAAAGACAGAATTGTGGAGTTCTTAGCAGTCTTAAAACTACGAGGAAACATGAAATCGCCAATAATCTGCCTATATGGTCCTCCGGGTACCGGAAAAACCTCGCTTGGCAAATCTGTAGCCAGGGCTTTGGGCAGAAAATACCAGAGAATTTCGTTAGGAGGTCTGCACGATGAATCGGAAATAAGAGGACATCGTAAAACCTACATAGGTGCAATGGCCGGCCGAATTATGCAGGCTATCAACCGTGCAAAAAGTTCAAATCCGGTGATTGTCTTGGATGAAATAGACAAAGTATCCAGCGACTATCATGGCGACCCTTCTTCAGCCCTATTGGAAGTTCTTGACCCAGAACAGAATACAACCTTCCACGACAACTATTTAGACATAGACTACGACTTGTCGAGAGTACTGTTTATTACCACTGCCAACAACATTTCCACCATACAGCCGGCATTGAGAGACAGAATGGAAATGATTCCTCTTTCCGGATATTTGGCAGAAGAAAAGTATCATATAGCCAAAGACTATCTGGTTCCAAAGCAGATGAAAGAGCATGGGCTAAAAGCAGGACAATTGAATTTTGCCAAAGGAGCTATTGACGAGATAATAGACGAATATACACGCGAAAGTGGTGTAAGACAATTGGATAAACAGATAGCCAAAATTGCACGCCACAATGCAATGAAAGTAGCTATGAACGAAAAACTTCCGGCAGAAATAAAGGTTGCAGATGTGAAAGAGATACTGGGCTTGCCTACCAATCAGCATGAGTTGCAAAAAGATAACGAGGCACCGGGAGTTGTAACAGGGTTGGCGTGGACAGAAATGGGAGGCGAAATTCTTTTTGTAGAGTGCATCCGCAGCGAAGGAAAAGGCATGCTTTCTACCACAGGTAATCTTGGCGATGTGATGAAAGAGTCTGCTA
>DFIA01000067.1 GCA_002372015.1 Bacteroidales bacterium UBA3709
TTATGTCAAGAATAGGAAAATTACCTGTAAGCCTGCCACAAGGAGTAGATATCTCCATTAAAGATAATGTGGTTAAGGTTAAAGGCCCTAAGGGAGAGCTTTGCCAGAAGATAGATCCGGATATAGAGGTCTCCGTTGAGGGAGGCGTGGTAACTGTAAAAAGACCTACAGACCAGCCGCGCCACAGATCTATGCACGGTTTGTATCGTGCTCTTATAAATAATATGGTTGTGGGAGTTTCCGAAGGTTATCAGACCAGACAGGAGCTTGTAGGTGTGGGATACCGCGTAGAGGCAGCCGGCAAATTGCTGAAATTCTCTTTGGGCTATTCTCACGATATTTATCTGCAGCTTCCAGATGAGGTTGATGCAGAAGTGCCTCAGGTAAAGAAAGGAGCTAACCCGATTTTGGTTTTGAAGAGTTCTGACAAGCAATTGCTCGGCATGGTAGCAGCTAAGGTGCGCTCTTTCCGTAAGCCTGAACCTTATAAGGGTAAGGGTATCAAGTTTGAGGGCGAGGTGCTCAGAAGAAAGGCCGGCAAGACTGCTGCAGCTAAATAATGGAGGATAGGTTATGAATAAGATAGAAAGAAGACAAAGAATTCGCTACCGTATCCGCAAGGTTGTTAACGGAACGGCAGAAAGACCAAGAATGAGTGTATTCAGATCCAACAAGCAGATTTATGTTCAGTTTATAGACGATATAAACGGAGTAACCTTGGCCGCAGCCTCTTCTTTAGATAAGGCTGTAGCACCTCAGACAGAGGGTAAAACTAAGATAGAGGTAGCTGCACTTGTTGGCGCAGAAGCCGCTAAGGTTGCCGCTGCTAAAGGAATTTCAGAAGTAGCGTTCGACCGTGGAGGTTACCTGTATCATGGAAGAGTTAAAAGTTTGGCCGATGCCGCACGTAAGGGCGGTCTTAAATTCTAAGAACTATGGCAGATATAAATAACAAGAACAGAGATATAAGAACTACAGACCTTGAGCTCAAGGATAGGTTGGTGGCTGTAAGAAGAGTAACCAAAGTTACTAAAGGAGGACGCCACTTTAGCTTTGCAGCCATAGTTGTAGTAGGAGATGAGAAAGGCGTAGTGGGATACGGACTTGGCAAGGCTAACGAAGTTACCACAGCTATCTCCAAAGGAATAGAAGATGCTAAAAAGAATCTTGTAAAGGTTCCTGTTTACAAAAATACAATACCTCACGAGCAAAACGCTAAGTTTGGTGGTGCTCAGGTATTTATGAAGCCAGCCGCCCCAGGTACCGGAGTTAAGGCCGGAGGTGCTATGCGTGCAGTATTTGAGTCTGTGGGCATTCATGATGTGCTGGCTAAATCCAAGGGTTCTTCTAACCCTCACAACTTGGTAAAGGCAACCATTGCAGCTCTTGCTCAGATGAGAGATGCCTATACTGTTGCAGGTTTGAGGGGAGTTCCTATGAACAATGTGTTTAACGGATAAGCAAGTTACAGATATGGCTAAAGTTAAAGTAACACAAGTAAGAGGAAGAAGTGGAGCAACCAAAAGACAGATTGCTACACTTGATGCTTTAGGAATCAAAAAGATTCACCATTCCGTAGAAGTAGAACTGACCCCAGTCAGCAAGGGTATGATAGAGAAAGTTCGTCACCTTGTTACGATTGAGGAAATTTAAGGAGGATTATAGATGAAACTCAATACATTAAAACCAGCAAAGGGTGCTTTGGGAAAGCAAAAGAGAGTTGGGCGTGGAGAAGGCTCGGGCCATGGCGGAACTGCCACACGCGGTATGAACGGTGCAAAGCAGCGTAGCGGCTATTCTGACAAATTAGGTTTCCAGGGAGGTCAGATGCCTATTCACAGACAGTTGCCTAAGTTTGGTTTCAATAACGCTAACCGTGTGGAGTACAAGGTTATAAACCTTTCTTCTCTGCAAACTTTGAGCGAGAAACTATCGGTAGATACAATTACTCGCGATACTCTTATACAGAACGGACTTGTTTCAAAGAAAGATTTGGTAAAGATTCTCGGAAACGGTGCTTTGAAGAGCAAACTCAATGTTTCTGCAGATGCTTTTTCTAAGAGTGCCATTGCCAAGATAGAGGCTTTGAACGGAACCGCCACAGTAATTAAGTAACACAATGAAGAAATTAATAGAAACTATAAGGAACATTTTCAGGATTGAAGAACTGAGAAACAGGATAATATATACATTCCTCCTGATTCTTGTGTATCGTCTTGGGAGCTTTGTAGTTATGCCTGGTATAAACCCTCATCTGATAGCAGATTCTGATCTTACTGCTCAAACTTCTGAGGGTTTGCTTGGTTTGCTCAATATGTTCTCGGGAGGTGCCTTTGGAAATGCTTCAATCTTTGCCTTAGGTGTTATGCCTTACATTTCTGCCTCTATCGTTTTGCAGCTTTTAGGTATTATGATACCATATTTCCAGAAGCTTCATAAAGAAGGCGAGAGTGGAAGGAGGAAGATGAACCAGTGGACTCGTTACCTTACCATTCTTATTCTTGCAATACAAGGCCCTGCTTATTTGGCCAACCTGCATGTGCAGCTTCCGGAAGAGGCTTTCTTGCTTAAAGGATTCTCTTTCAACTTGTTTGCAACGTTGGTTATGATAGGTGGAACTATGTTTGTGATGTGGTTGGGCGAGAGAATAACAGACCGTGGAATAGGAAACGGTATATCTCTGATAATTATGATAGGTATTGTGGCCAGACTTCCATACGCTCTATCTGCCGAAGTAGGCACCAGAATGAGCGCCGGTGTTGGAGGGCTTCCTATGCTTATTGTAGAGTTTATAGTTCTGTTTGTGATATTTGCCCTTACCATAGCTTTGGTTCAGGGTACACGCAAGATTCCTGTTCAGTTTGCAAAGAGAGTGGTGGGCAACAAGCAATATGGTGGTGTTAGACAGTTCATACCTTTGAAGGTAAATGCTGCTAATGTAATGCCTATCATTTTTGCTCAGGCTCTTATGATGTTTCCTCTGTTGTTCTCACGTTTTGATGCAACAAGAGGTGTTGCAGCAATTTTTTCTGATGTTAAGGGATTCTGGTACAATGCAGTATTTGCTTTCCTGATTATAATTTTCACCTACTTCTACACAACTGTGATAGTAAATGCCACTCAGATGGCTGAGGATATGAAGAAGAATGACGGATTTATACCGGGGGTTAAGCCTGGCAAAGCTACTGCAGAGTATATAGATTCTATAATGTCTCGTATAACTTTACCGGGTGCTATCTTCTTGGCCATAGTTGGTATATTACCGGCGTTGGCTATGATAGCCGGAGTAAATAACCAGTTTGCGCAGTTTTATGGCGGAACCTCTCTGCTTATTATGGTGGGCGTAGTGCTTGATACTTTACAGCAGATAGAAAGCCATCTGCTTATGAGGCATTACGACGGACTTACCAAAACCGGCAGGCTGAAAGGAAGGTAAGAGTCAATTGTAGTTGATATTGAAATGATACACTATAAGACATCGGAGCAAATAGACATTCTCAGGGAGAATGCCATTCTGGTGTCTAAAACCTTGGCAGAAGTTGGCAAGCATATAGCTCCAGGGGTTACAACAAAACAACTGGACAAAATTGCAGAAACTTTTATTCGCGACAATGGTGCGGTGCCTGGGTTTCTGGGGTACGGAGGGTTTCCTGCAACATTGTGTGTATCTGTAAATGACATGGTTGTTCATGGGATACCAGATAGTTACGTGCTTCAGGAAGGAGATATTGTATCGGTGGATTGCGGAACCATTTACAAAGGTTTTTATGGCGACTCCGCTTACACATTTCCGGTAGGAGAGGTTGATGAAGAAACAAAGCAGCTTCTTAAAACCACACAGGAGAGCCTTTATATCGGAGCAGAAAAAGCGATAGATGGCAACAGAACCGGAGACATAGGGCATGCTATACAGAGCTATTGCGAAGCTAAGGGATTTTCTGTTGTGCGAGAATTAGTGGGGCACGGAATAGGAAAGGACATGCACGAAGATCCAATGATTCCAAACTATGGCAACAGCGGAAGTGGCAAGAAATTGAGAGAGGGGATGGTAATTTGTATAGAGCCAATGATAAACGCAGGAGCAAAGGAAGTGTACGAAAAGAAAGATGGTTGGGGGATAGCTACTGCAGACGGGAGAAAGTCGGCCCACTTTGAATTTACCGTAGCCGTTAGAAAAGGTAAGCCGGAGATATTAACTACATTTGATTACATTAATAAGAACAAGGAATACTGATATGGCAAAACAAGAATCTATTGAGCGAGACGGCATTATTTTGGAGGCACTCTCTAATGCTATGTTTAAAGTGGAACTGGAAAATGGGCCGGTTATCATAGCTCATATTTCAGGGAAGATGAGAATGCACTACATCAGGATTCTGCCGGGCGATAAGGTAAAGGTAGAAATGTCGCCGTATGATTTAACGAAAGGCAGAATATCGTTCCGATACAAATAATGTAATCAGACTTTAACAGAATAAATTAAAAATCATAATACAATGAAAGTTAAGGCTTCAGTAAAAAAACGCAGCGACGACTGCAAGATTGTAAGGCGTAAAGGACGCATTTACATCATTTGCAAGAAGAATCCAAAATTTAAGATGCGTCAGGGTTAAATCGGGAGATTGCTCTGTAAAGTAATGTTTAACAGAATAATACAAACAAATCAAGAAAACAATAGAATATGGCACGTATAGCCGGTGTAGATTTACCAAAAAACAAAAGGGGAGAGATAGGTCTTACCTATATCTTCGGAATTGGTCGTAGTTCTGCCCAAAAAATCCTTGATAAAAACAGCATAGACCGTAATACCAAGGTGCAGGATTGGACAGATGACCAGATTGCTGCAATAAGAAAGACGATTGCAGACGAGTATAAGATTGAGGGCGAACTTCGTAGCGCAACTCAGTTGAACATCAAACGTCTTATGGATATCGGATGTTACAGAGGTATCCGTCATAGACTAGGTCTGCCAGTAAGAGGGCAAAGCACTAAGAATAACGCCCGTACAAGAAAGGGAAAGAAGAAGACCGTTGCAAACAAGAAGAAAGCAACTAAATAATTAGACTTAGATTATGGCAAAGAAAGTAGCTTCAAACAGAAAGAGAGTTGTAAAGGTAGATGCTTTTGGCCAGGCTCATATATCATCTACATTCAACAACGTTATAGTTACGCTGACCAATCTGAAAGGTCAAGTAATAAGTTGGTCTTCAGCCGGAAAAATGGGCTTCAGAGGATCAAAGAAAAATACTCCGTACGCAGCGCAAATGGCAGCAGCTGATTGCTGCAAGGTCGCATTCGACCTCG
>DFIA01000080.1 GCA_002372015.1 Bacteroidales bacterium UBA3709
TGTTGACTACATGGCTTACATGCTCAAATACGACTCTGTGCATGGTAGGTTTAACGGTACTGTTGAAATTGCCGATGGCGCACTGATAGTTAACGGAAAATCTATCCGCATTACTTCAGAAATGGATCCGGCAAACCTCAAATGGAATGAAATAGGTGCTGAGTATGTAGTTGAATCTACAGGACTTTTCCTCACTCGCGAAAAAGCAGAGGCTCATTTAAAGGCTGGTGCTAAGCGAGTTGTTATGTCTGCTCCATCTAAAGACGATACACCTATGTTTGTATGTGGTGTTAACTCAGATACTTATGCAGGTCAGGATATTGTATCAAATGCTTCTTGTACAACAAACTGCTTAGCTCCATTAGTTAAAGTTTTGCACGATATCTGGGGAGTGAAAGAGGGGTTGATGACTACCGTTCATGCTACAACAGCTACCCAGAAAACAGTTGATGGTCCTTCCAAGAAAGACTGGAGAGGTGGTCGTGCCGCTGGTGGCAATATCATTCCTTCTTCTACAGGTGCTGCCAAGGCTGTAGGTAAGGTGATTCCAGCTCTTAACGGTAAACTTACAGGTATGTCTATGAGAGTTCCTACCTTAGATGTTTCTGTAGTGGATCTTACAGTAAATCTTGAAAAACCAGCAAAATACGAAGAAATCTGTGCTGCTATGAAGAAGGCCTCAGAGGGAGAGCTCAAAGGTATTCTCGGTTATACAGAAGATGCTGTTGTTTCTTCAGACTTCCTGGGTGATAAGAGAACTTCTATTTTTGATGCTAAGGCTGGTATTCAGATTTCACCTAACTTTGTTAAGGTGGTTTCTTGGTACGATAATGAAGTTGGATATTCCAACAAAGTTTTGGATCTTATCAAAGTGATGAGTAAGAAGTAATTATAGCGTCCAAAGATATATATCGATGCACATCAAAGGTTCATGAAACTTATGGTGTGCATTTTTTTTTATTGCATTCGGCTTCATCACAATCCATTTTTGTACATTTGTGTTATATAAATACTCTGCAATGGTATTAAAAAGAAAAATATCTCTGGGCTTTGTGGTATTAGGATTCATTCTCCTTCTTTCGAGCCTTATAGCTATATATGAGTTTGTTACTATGCGGCGTACAGTGGCCCAGTTTGTTACAGACGATATTATAAGTATCAATACCACAAGGCGTTTGCTGGATATGGCAGATGAGTATAACTTTAGGCTACTCAGCACCATGGGCGATTCTACCTATACCGATGTGAATACAATGCTGGCAATGCGCGATGATGAGAAGTTTATAGATGCTTTGCGGGCCATAAGGGATAATTTTACTACTACAAACGAGCAGCGTATGGCAGATTCTATCAGGTATGCCTACGTAGTATATGCCCATATTTTGGAAGAAGCTAAAGGGGTATGGAATGAGCCGGACTATCAGGTTAAGAAAGATTGGTATTTTGCAAGATTATATCCTGTTTATACAAAATTAAGAAACTATATAAAAGATTTGAACCTTTCTTCTCAGCAGGCATTAAGAGACAACTCCGATAAGTTGTCTGAAGGTTTTTACCGCAGTCTGATGCCTTGTGTTGTTGCAGTAGGTATTGGAATACTTTTACTATTTCTGTTTAACTACTATCTGAATTACTATTTCTTTGACCCTATAGTGAGGATAACCAAGGCTTTAAGGAATTATAAGATTACTCGTAAGACTTTTGATGTGAAAGTAGATTCCGGAGATGAGATAGAGGAACTCAACGATAGCATAAAAGATATTGTAAGAGAACACAAGCAGATGATAAAAAATCAGTCTGTATAATTTTCTATAGCATTATGAATATCAATTATGTATCTAGGAATGTTGGTATAGCATTGGTGTTCAATGCTGCCTTTATGTTTCTTGGGGTACTGGTTTCTTTATGCTATGGCCTTGATGCCTCTTTTTCTCCCTTATTACTTAGCGGAGTAATTACTCTGGCGGTAGGCTTGTTTCCGTTGATTTTTGTGCGTAAATCCGGCATCATATCTGTTAAGGAGGGCTTTTTTACAATAGTATGTACGTGGTTATTGGTTTGTGTGTTTGGTGCGTTGCCATATATACTTTGGGGCGGAGACTTTTCTGTTATAGATGCGTGGTTTGAGAGTGTTAGCGGTTATACAACAACGGGCTGTACCGTGCTCAGCGATGTAGAAGCGTTACCACACGGCTTACTATTCTGGAGGAGCTCTACTCACTACTTAGGAGGTTTGGGGGTTGTAGTGTTTATGATTTTGGTGTTGCCTTATGCGAGAGCAACTTTCGGCCTGCGCTTATCTACTCTTGAGATGGGCTCTCTCTCTAAGCAGAATTATAAGTTTAAAGTAACAGAAACCGCCAAAATAATTCTGTTGGTATATGTGGGTCTTACTGTATTGCAGACAGTTTGTTTATTTTTGGCCGGAGTTGGTTTTTTTGATGCTCTAAATCATTCCATGAGTATTTCTGCAACAGGTGGTTTTAGCACTCGCAATGCTTCTGCAGCAGCTTTTAATTCTCCTGTAGTGGAAACCATTATGATTGTATTTATGTATTTTTCCGGTTTGCACTTCGGGCTTATATATCTTGCATTTCGTTCCAGATCTTTGAGGATGTTTAAAGATCCTGTTATTAAATTTTATTCTTTTGTGTTAATAGGCTCTATAGCCATAACTACATTCTGTTTATTAGTAGGCGGAACTGAAACCAGTTTCTTATCAGCCTTGCGCCACAGTGCATTTATGAATGTTTCTGCGGCAAGTACAACCGGTTTTGCTAATGCAGAAACTCAGCAATGGCCGGTGGCAGCAATACTGATTTTTTTCTATTTGGCATTTCAGGGAGCGTGCAGCGGTTCTACCACGGGAGGAGTTAAAGCAGATCGTATATGTGTTAGTGTAAGTTCTTTAAAGGCACGTTTAAGACGTCAGCTGCATATGAACGCAGTTATAAAACCGAGAATGGGCAACAGAATTCTCGATGCCGACATAACGGGAGAAACAAATCTGTACCTTGTATTTTTTAGCTCAATAATATTTGTTGGAGCCATTTTGTTGTCTGCAACCGGCTTAGATTTGAAAACGGCGGTTACAACTTCGTTGGCATGTACTGCAAACACGGGTATTACATTCAGTAGTTTGAGCTCATTCGGCAACTATGGCGACTTTCCGGTAGTGAGCAAAATAATCTTTACTATAGAAATGTTTTTAGGCCGTTTGGAAATATATCCGATATTGGCGTTTTTGGTTATAAGAAGATGGAAGTGATGGGCATGTCGGGTTTCCTGGCTTCTAAAATGCGGGAGAGATTAGGGGTGCAGCCTACTCTTGGGCAAGATGAGTTATTCCGTAAATTAGGCAGTTTTTTAACGGCTAATGCAGAGGAGCGCTTTATTATGCTTGTATCGGGCTTTGCCGGTACGGGTAAGACATCTGCTATTGCAGCCTGTATATCTACGCTTAAATCTTTGGGTATGAGGTATGTCTTGTTGGCTCCAACAGGGCGGGCTGCTAAAGTATTATCTGGCTTTACTGGAGAAAAGGCCAGTACTATTCATAGGCATATCTACAGGATGAAAACTCAGGGAAGCCCTTTGAGTGAATTTTCTTTGAACTTTAACAAGGCTAAAGACACCGTTTATTTTATAGACGAAGTGTCTTTGATTTCAAATGCAGAGGCCTCTGAATCTATATTTGGCAGCGGAAATCTTTTAGAAGATTTAATGGAGTTTATTCGCCAATCTAAATCTAATCGTGTGGTATTAATAGGCGATCCGGCACAATTGCCTCCTGTTGGTTTAGACTTGAGCCCGGCATTGAGTGTAGAGTATATGCAGCGATATTGTACTGATTTGGAGACGGTTTCTCTTACCGATGTGGTAAGGCAGGCTTCTGGTAGCGGCATACTTGTAAATGCCACTATGTTAAGGCAGCAGATAACTGATGGAGACCTATGTTCTCCAACATTTGATGTATCTTCCTATACCGATATTACGGCCATAACCGGAGGCGAACTGATAGAAACTTTGCAAGATGAAATATCGCGATACGGCCCAGAGGAAGTGATTGTTTTATGCAGAAGTAATCTTAGGGCAAATAGATATAATCAGGGCATTCGTTCACAGGTATTATGTTTAGAAGAAATGTTGTGCAGAGGCGATAGGCTTATGGTTGTTAAAAACTGCTATCAGTTTGAGGGCCAGGAAGAAGGGTTCGATTTTATAGCTAACGGCGATATGGCCTATCTGGTAAATATATCCAATTATCAAGACCGTTATGGCCTCCGTTTTGCAGATGCAACCCTCTCTTTTCCAGATTATAACGATTGTGAGGTAGATGCCAAGGTTATTTTGGATACTCTGCTTTCCAATACAGCTTCTCTTGATAATAATGCGCAGGCGGCTCTTTTTGAAGGAGTTTTTGCCGATTATGAAGGCGTGCAGCCAAAGAAAAAGCGTTATAAATGCGTTAGAGAAGACAAATACTACAATGCATTACAGATAAAATACAGTTCAGCTATAACAGGGCATAAGAGCCAGGGCGGTCAATGGAAATGCGTCTTTATAGATAACATACTCTGGAAAGAAGATATTACCATAGATGACAAGAAGTGGTTGTACACGGCTCTTACACGTGCAGTGGAGAAAGTATTTTTAGTTAACTTTGACAAGAAATACCTAAAGTAATATGAAGTATATAAAAATTGCATTATTGCATTTGCTAATGGCATTAGTGAGCCTTAGCGTATGTGCTCAGAAGAAGAATTTAACGCTTCAACAGATAGCACAGGGAGATTTACCTAATCTTGAAAATTTTGTTTATCCACCAAGATGGATAGGGCAGGAGCAGATATTGCTCTCTTATATAGATGCTGCCAAGCAGTCTCCTGTGTTTAAGGTATATGATATTAAGACGGGCAAATATGAAGATTATACTCAGAGGCCACGCACAAACACTTCCAATGCCCAAGGCTTGAGGGTAGATGCCAAGAGGGCAAATGCGGCAATAAAGGGCAAAGGCGAGTTGTTGAACCCTACATACAGCCCAGATGGCAACTTTTTGGCATTTACCTATGAAGGGAATCTGTATGTGTATGATATAAAATCTGATAAGGCCAAAAAGATTACTTCAGACGGTAGCGATGTTATTCTCAACGGACGGGCTTCTTGGGTATATTTTGAGGAGATATTGGGGCGTTCTTCTCAGTACAAGGCATTTTGGTGGAGCCCAGACAGCAAGAGCATAGCTTTCTACAGATTTGACGACAGTCAGGTTCCAATGTTTCCGATATATGATATATCAAAAGCTAAAGATCAGATACTTGCAACGCATTATCCAATGTCTGGAGAAAAGAATCCGGAGGTTAGAATAGGTTTTGCCGATATAAATTCCGGAAATATAGTGTGGGCAGATTTTGATCAGAAAGAAGACCAATACTTTGGAATCCCTTTCTGGAATTCAGAATCTACACGCTTTATAATTCCGTGGATGCCAAGAGTTCAGCAAGATTTGATATTTTATTCTGTAAATCCTTCTGACGGCAATAAAGAACAAATCTATAAAGAGCATCAAGATACTTGGATAGACTGGCCGGAGCAGATGTTGTTTGATAAAAACGGTTTTTACATGGTACGAGACTTTACCATGTGGGAGCAGATATACTATCAGTCTTTTGATGGCAAAATACAGAAGTGCCTCACTAATGGGCGCAACTGGGATATAAAGCTTTTGAAAATAGATCAGCAGAAAGGTGAGTTGTATTTTACCTCAAAAACAGAGATAAGTACGAGAGTAGATATTTACAAGGTTTCTCTAAAGAAAGGCAAAACCACCAGAATTTCTACGGGCAATTATACTTTTAGCTCGTTGCAGTTATCTGACGATTTCAAATATGTTACAGCTTTGTGCAGCAATGCACAAACTCCGAGTATGGCGGTGTTGTTGCCAACAGACGGTTCTGGTAAGATGACTATTCTGGCAGATTCTAAGGGGGCAGATTTTGATAGCTACAACCTTGCAATTCCGGAAATGGTATATATAACAACACCAGATGGCTATACTATTCCTGGGAAAATAACTCTTCCACTTAATTTTGATGCCTCCAAACAATATCCGGTAATTATATACATGTACGGCGGGCCTAATACACCGGTAGTTGCAGATTCTTGGACGCCAATATCTGCCAGCAATCAGTGGTGGGCTCATCAGGATGTTATACAATTTAGGATGGATCATCGCGGAAGCGGACACTGCGGCAAGGAAGGTTGTAACTTTATGTATCGCAACTTTTTTGATATTGAACTAAAAGACTTTATTGAGTGGGCAAAATGTCTGCGTTCACTTCCTTATGTAAATGAGGATAAGATAGGAATAAATGGTTTTTCTTATGGCGGCAGTATGGCTACTCTGTGCGTAACAGAAGGCTGTGAATATTTTAAGTACGGTATAGCCGGTGGCGGTGTGTATGATTATATGCTTTACGATAGCCATTATACCGAGCGTTTTATGGATACTCCGCAAAGAAATCCGGAGGGTTACAAGCGTACTATTGTGGCAGATAGAATAAAGGCATCCGGCTATAAGGGCGATTCTTCCAACTACTTGATGCTGACACATGGGGCGGCAGACGACAATGTGCATATTCAGAATACCATGAATTTGGCGCTTAACATGCAGCGGATGGGAAAACAATTTGACCTGATGATTTATCCTCGTCAGTTGCATGGATATACAGGTAGGCAGGGTAGGTTCTCTGCGTTTAACGACTATCGATTTTGGTATCGTTATCTTTTGGAAAAAGAGGTGCCTCAGGAACTCTACGATGCTTATTGCAAATAGTTAGCTGCCAAAGAACATTACAGTTTCTCTCAGTAAGGTCAGGCATGCGTTAGAAACATAAACGCAGAGTTTGCCAATCAGTGGGATATTAGCCA
Organism: Bacteroidales bacterium UBA3709; assembly: GCA_002372015.1. GTDB lineage: Bacteria > Bacteroidota > Bacteroidia > Bacteroidales > UBA932 > Egerieousia. The sequence goes on from DFIA01000080.1 coordinate 6,934, forward strand.
GCAGTATAGAACTTACGGCACTATAGATAGAAAAAGTTACAAGTGGCGCTACTGCTACATTGGAAATAAGGAAATTCCCGCTTGTCTTGCCAAAATAGAACAAGATGAGCGGGAATGTTGCAATTTGGCAACTGAGAGAAATGGCAGACAAATCGAGTATATGCTTTGCTACTTTTTTGATAACCAGAGAATTTTTGTTACAGCGAATAATTGCATCTATGCTGGCTTTAAGCACGGGATAAATGAAGATAATGCCGGCAACTGCAGCGAATGATAGGTAAAAGCCAGGAGTTAAGCTTGCCCGGGGGTTACATAGGGATATAATTAGAGCCGCTAAGTAAAGGGTACCCTTTTTGTCTTTAATATTGCCGTAATACTCACCTATCTTGCATGCAGTTAGCATTATACAAGCCCTGGATACAGATGGTGCCATTCCGGTGCAAAGAGCATATATGAAAATTACAACACAGCTGAGAAAGACGCCTACTATCTTAGTTTTGTAATTACGCTTGAAAACGGCAAATACAGTACACACTAACCCCCATATAATGCCAACATGCAGGCCAGACAATGCCAAGGTATGACTAACGCCTGCATTGCGGAAAGCTGCCTTGGTGGTTTTATCTAATTGGGCTTTATTGCCAAGAAGCAAGGCAGATGCAACAGCCCTGTCTTCTTGTTTTTCTATAACATTTTGCAGGCGTATTTCTATACTGTTTCTTGCATCGGTAGCCCACCGTTCCAAAGCATATTCTATTTTAGGGCGTAATTGGTTATTTGCAGCGTAGTTGCAGACAGCCATCCGCTGAGCTCCGCATACGAAAGCCGATATGCAAACTATGGTAGCAAATTTCTTTGGATGCCTCTTTGTTAGATACATTGCGGGCAATATTATAACTAAGGTGATATATATAGCTGTAGGTGAGCATAATACTTTTGGAAAGCAGTGGTAGCATACTGCAATTCCCGCAAGAAAACAGAGAGTTATAAGCCCCGGTTTTATTTTCATTCTCTTAGATTTAGCTATTTAGGTTTGTGTTAGGTTGTTTTTAGGCTTGTATTGCTTTAGGCTTGTATTGCTTTAGGCTTGAATTAGGTTTGTGTAGTCTTGCTTTTAGGTTAAGCTATGTTGTAAAAATATAATTCTTGCAGTTCAGTTACCACAGAAGTAGTGGAGCGGGGGCAACTTATTGCGATAATTCTGCTATTTCCATAATTGTAAGCCGTTTATATATGTTTATATATGTTTATATATGTATGCAAAACGTTTATACGTGAACGAAAGCCGTTTATATATTGGTGAGAGCCTATTGAATGTAAAATATTAGCTGCTTATGCTTGAATAAAACCATGTTATATGTAGATGTACGCTGTTTTTTGTGTTGTAGGGGTGTTTTTAAGTGGCAGTAAGTGGCAGTGTGTTGTTTAATGGCATAAAAAACAGATGCTCAGAATATATTTTTTATTACTTTTGCGCTTTAACGAAATTTTAATTGATATGATAATTCTTGTATTAAACTGCGGCAGTTCTTCTATCAAGTATCAGGTGCTGGATATGAAGAGCGAAAGTGAACATTCTCTGCTGGCTAAGGGTCTTGTGGAGAGAATAGGTATGGCAGAAGGCGATATAACACATTCTGTACCAGGTAAAGACAAACATAAAATTCACAAGAAAGTTGCAGACCACACAGAGGGTATTAAAGATGTGCTTGATTTGCTTACAGATTCAGAGTATGGTGTTCTGCGCTCATTGGATGAGATAGATGCAGTAGGACATAGGGTTGTGCATGGGGGAGAATACTTTACCCAGAGTTGCATAATAGATCAGAGAGTTAAAGGGGGTATAGACAAGTGCTCTGTATTGGCACCACTTCATAATCCTGCCGGTTTGTTAGGAATAAAAGCAGTAGAAAATATTTTGCCCAAGGTTCCGCAGGTAGCAGTTTTTGATACATCTTTCCTTCAGACAATTCCTGCATACGCCTATACTTATGGCCTTCCTTATGAGTATTACGAAAAAGATAAGATTCGCCGCTATGGTTTTCACGGAACCAGTCATAGATATGTTTCTAAGGTTGGTGCAGAGTTGGCAGGTATAGATTATCACGATTCTAACATAATAACCTGTCATCTGGGGAACGGCAGTAGTGTTACAGCAGTAAAGAATGGTAGAGCAGTTGATACTTCTTTGGGTATGACTACTATAGATGGTCTTATAATGGGTACCAGATGTGGTGCTTTAGACCCTGGGGTGGTAACTTATCTGATGAAAAAATATAATTTGTCTGTAGATGAGTTAGATAAGATTCTTACCAAGCAGAGCGGTTTCTTGGGAGTTTCGGGCGTGTCTTCAGATATGAGAGACCTTGAAGAAGCAGCTTCCAGAGGCGATAAGCGAGCTCAACTTACACTTGAAATTTTCCGTTATGGATTGTTAAAGTTTGTAGGAGCCTTCTCTGCTGCTATGGGAGGTGTTGATTTGATAGTGTTTACAGGCGGTATCGGAGAAAACGATCCTGCTACCAGAGCTTTTATTGGAGAAAAGTGTGGCTATCTTGGAATTGACTTTGATTCAGACCTCAATAATGGCCTAAGAGGTAAGAGCGCTATTCTTACAAAGAAAGACTCTAAAGTTAAAGTGGCAGTTGTTACAACCAACGAGGAACTGGTGATTGCCACCGATACTATGAGGCTGGTAAAGATGTAGATTGCAGTGAAATCAATAATAATATCAAATAATAAATAGAACATGAAGACTTTTGATGAGGTTTATGAACTTCTTAAAGCCAATCCAAAGAGAAGGTTGGCTGTAGCGTGGGGTGTAGATGACCACTCAGTATGTGCCGCCAGCATGGCAATAGATGCCGGCTTTTGCGAGGCAACTCTTTATGGCGACCGCAAGATGATAGAGGCTGTATGCCAGAAAGAAAAAATTGATATTGCAAAGTTCAATATTGTGGATATTCCTGTAGAACAGAAAGCTATTCAGGAAGCGGTAACTGCCGTTCATGATAAAAATGCCGATGTTCTGATGAAAGGACTATGCTCTACAGACAAGTATATGAGAGGTATTCTCAATAAGGAATGGGGCTTGCTGCCTCCTAAGGCTGTATTGAGCCATATTTCTGTGATGCAGCATCCTAACTATCCTAAGTTCTTGGTCTTTGGCGATATGGCGGTGATTCCACAGCCAGATTTCAAGCAGAAAACTGCAATACTCAAATATATAGTAAATGTTTGCAAGTCTTTGGGCGTAGCCACTCCTAAAATAGCCGCTGTTGCAGCTACTGAGCAGATGTTGGATGGTATGCCTGCTTGCGTAGAGGCTGCTATGCTTGCAAAAATGGCCGACAGAGGTCAGCTTCCTGGTTTGATAGATGGTCCGTTGGCCCTTGATGTTGCTATCAACAAAGAGGCGGCTGCCATTAAGAAATTGAAGAGCGAGGTTGCCGGTGATGCAGATGGCTTGCTGTTCCCTAATATTGAGAGTGGCAATGTTTTCTACAAGTCTAACACTATGTTGGTTCCAGGTGTCAGAACTGCAGCCTTTGTGGCAGGGGCTTCTGCACCATGCGTACTATCTTCAAGGGCAGACAGTATAGATACTAAGCTAAATTCTATAGCTTTGGCTTGTTTACAGGTTAAATAGTCAAAGGCAAATAAGTTTTGATTACCAAGATAGGGGAGATGAACAAAATGTTGTTCGTCTCCTTATCTTTTTAGATATTTGAAACATGGTAGAAAATGTTTACGATCTTGTAATTGTAGGTGGAGGTGCTGCCGGACTTATGGCTGCTGCGTGGATAACGGAGCACTATAAGAATATTCCGGAGAAACCTTCTGTATTATTGCTGGAAAAAATGTATCGGCCTGGGCGTAAACTGAATATTACGGGCAAGGGCCGATGCAACATTACCAATACTCGTATGTGGGATGAGTTTTCTGTACACATTCATCCTAACAAGCAATTCTTTAAGAATGCTTTTTACGGTTTTTCTTCTCACGATACAATGGACTTTTTTACTGGTTTGGGTTTGGCTTTGTCTGTAGAAAGAGGGCAGAGAGTTTTTCCTAAAAGTATGAGAGCCATGGATGTTACAGATGCTCTTGTAGATACAATCAGGAGTGGTCGGATAGTAGAAATGAAAACAGATTCTACTGTTGAAACTATAGCAAAAGAAGAAAATTTTATAGTGAAATATGGGGGCGGGCATACGGTATTGTCTAAAAGGCTTCTTATTGCAACAGGTGGGCTTTCTTACCCATCTACAGGCTCTTCTGGCGATGGATACGCTATGGCGATTTCGGTTGGGCACAGTATAGTATCGTGCCGTCCGTCTCTTACAGCCCTAATTCCATCTGGCTATACAGAAGCAGACGGAAGTCTGAGCAGCTTGGCCAAGTCTTTATCTGGGTTGCAGCTAAAGAATGTTTCTGTTTCTTTGATGGTTAATGGCAATATAGTTCAGGAAGAGTTCGGAGATTTGGATTTTACAACCAGCGGCTTGGAGGGTTCTTTAGGTTTCCGCATTAGTAGAAAAGCAGTGGAAGCTTTAGACTTTGGACAAAAGGTGGCTGTGGTTATAGACTTGAAACCGGCCTTGTCTGTGCAGCAAATCCAGCAGCGTATAAAGCGAGAGGCCGCTATCGGTAATAATACTGTAAAGTATTTGGTATCAAGATTATTACCGGCAAAACTCGTGAATCCTTTTCTTTTACTTAACAAGCAGCTTGTTAGGGTAAGTTCAGCAGAGGCTGCCGAACAACTTCCGCAGCTTTTGAAAAATTTCAGATTCAATATACTTTCTTATGTGGGTTTTGAGAGATGTGTGGTTACAAACGGCGGGGTGTCGCTGAAAGAAATATCTCAGAAAACTATGGAGTCTAAAATTGTAGAGGGTCTGTATTTTGCAGGTGAAGTGCTTGATTTAGATGGAGATACTGGCGGGTATAATCTTCAGATAGCTTTTTCTACAGCCGTGCTGGCAGTTCAGAGTGCCCTGCAGCAGACATTATAGTAAGGCGTAATAGATTTTATATCAAAACTATGAAATGATTTCTATATTCAAATCTTTATAGCAGAATTTTATTGCATTATCCTGCTCTATTTCAAATGCTTCAAAATCTTCTAATTCGAGCACTATCAGATCTCCGCTTCTTAGAGACATGTATTCAGAGGCTCTTTGTATAGCTGTGTCGAAAAACTCGAAGCCTTGATATGGCCCATTGCCGTTAATTTGCGTTATCGGTGCAAGAAATACACTATTATCTAAGCTGTTACCTTCGTTTATATCGTATGTGCAAATATGTATGCCCCAGCCGCAGGCTGAGTAGTAGAGGTGCGCATATTCTTCTCGGATACACTTGCCGGCCTTATCTATCTTTATGTATGCAAAAGGAACGGCTCTCAGAGTTTCTATTTTATCTGGAACATAATATTTTACAGAGGTTACAGAAGGGTCTTTCCTAAATACGGCAGTATCCGGACTTGTATAGAAATTGTCGCTTTGGTATGGAAATATAAACAGGTTCATGCTACCTGTACTTTTGCGGGTTCATTTTAATTTTGGTAAGAACCCTTTTGGTATTAAGAGTAAACTCTCCTTTTTCCATCCACGCATAATAACTCGGCTCTTGCTCCAATACATCGAGAACCAAACGCCCTTTGTGCTTGCCAAAGTTGAATATCGGTTTTCCGTCTTCGTTGAGTACTATTCTGCCAGCAAGATCTAAATTTTTGTTTTTGACGGAAAATTCGGCCAGCTTTTCTACATCGTTTTCCAGAATTCCACTGTATCTGTCTAATTGTGCTTTTAAGATTTCCATAGTGGCAATAGTGTCTGCCTGAGCACTATGTGCATCTTCTAAATTCTTGTTGCAGTAAAATTTGTAGGCCGCAGAAAGAGTACGTTCTTCCAATTTATGAAAAATGTTCTGTACATCAATCATTTTGTGCTTGCAGAAATCGAAATCTATTCCGCACCTTTCAAATTCTTCTGCAAGAAGTGGAATATCAAACTTTGTAGAATTATAACCAGCTATATCAGAACCTTCTAAAAAGGCTGCTATACTTTTTGCGTACTGTTTGAATGTAGGGCAGTCTTTTACGTCATCATCTGTAATATGGTGAATGGCGGTAGATGCCTCAGGAATATGCATTTGAGGGTTTATTCTCTTGGTCTTAATTTCGGTATGGTTGTCGGGATATAGCTTAACCACAGATATTTCTATAATTCTGTCTTTTGAAATATCGAGGCCGGTACTCTCTATATCAAAGAAAACCAGAGGCCTTTTAAGATTTATGTTCATGGCGGCAATTATAATCTCATAGGCATGAGCAGAGCGCAGATTTCTTGGTTGGAATCTGTTTGTTCTGCCGGCTGCATGAGGGCTGCTTTTGTTGGTTCTGCAAGCCTGATGCAAATCTGTTCATACGGCAAGTTTGCCAAAATCTCAATTAAAAACTGAGACTTGAAAGCTATTCTCATAGGTTCTCCCTTATAATCACAGCCAATGGTTTCTTTTGCGCTCATAGAGAAATCGAGGTCTTGAGCTGTAATTTCGAGTTTACCTTGTGCTATCTGAAAGACTATCTGTCCGGTAGATTGGTTGGCACATACGGCTACACGCCTTGTGGCATTGAGAATATCTGTTCTTGAAACCGTTATGATATTGTTGTTGTTCTTAGGAATAACCTTAGTGTAATCTGGATATGTACCTTCTATTAAGCGGCATACAACAAGTTGTTTATCAAACTTAAAGAAAGCGTTTTTCTTGTCGAAGCTAATAGAAACTATTTCGTCTGAAAGCCTTGCTAAATTGTTTTTCAGTATGTTGGCTGGTTTCTTAGGCAGTACAAACGAGCTCTTTGCACCGGCAATATCTTTTCTTTCGAAGCATACCAACTTATGGGCATTGGAGGCAACAAAAGTTGTGGATTTTTCGTTAATATCAAAGAGAACTCCGTTCATAACAGGCCTTAGAGGTTCTTCAGCAGTGGCATAAATAGTGCCATTTAAAGCCTCGCAGAGTACTTCTGCCGTTAAGTCTATTTTCTTAGGATCCATTAGTGCGGGGAGTTCTGGATATTCGTCTGGTTGTAGGCATGGGATGCTGGCAGTTCCACTTGCCCATGTAATAGTTAGAATGTTATTTTCTTCGTTTGTGGCAAACTGTACCGGCTGTGTAGGTAATTCTTTGAAGGAATTTGTTAGCAGAAGTGCAGGAACAGCAATCTTGCCTTCTTCTCCAACTTCGTCAATGTCCATTATTGTCTTTAGGGTTGTCTCTTGGTCTGAACCCGTAATAGTAAGGTTTTTACCTTCCAACTCTAATAAGAAATTATCTAAAATAGGTAAAGCTGGTTTCTGTGGTATAACCTTAGAGACAGACAATAATGCCTGTAAAAAATCTGTACTTGTTGCTGTGAACCTCATATCTGTATATTTTAGTGTATGCAAATATAAAGAAAAAAACGGTTTTTGTAACTAAGCTTATAGCGATTTCGTATAATACTCGCTAATGATATGTAAAACCAAATAATATATAGCCGAATGAGACAACTCAAAATTACCAAATCTATCACAAACCGCGAAAGTGCGTCTTTAGATAAATATCTTCAGGAAATAGGAAGAGAGGAGAGAATCACTATAGAAGATGAGGTAGAACTTGCGCAAAGGATTAAGAAAGGCGATCAGGCCGCTTTGGAAAAGCTTACAAAGGCAAACCTAAGGTTTGTGGTATCTGTTGCAAAGCAATATCAGAATCAAGGGCTGAGCCTGCCAGATTTAATAAACGAAGGGAACCTCGGCCTGATAAAGGCAGCAGAAAAGTTCGACGAAACAAGAGGTTTTAAGTTTATTTCTTATGCCGTTTGGTGGATACGCCAGTCTATATTACAGGCTCTTGCAGAGCAGTCTAGAATAGTTAGACTACCATTGAATCAGGTGGGTGCTCTTAACAAGATAAATAAGATAATAAACAAGTTTGAGCAGGAACACGAAAGATTGCCTTCTGCAGATGAAGTTGCAGAAATGCTGGAAACTTCCAAAGAAAAAGTAGCGGATACTCAAAGAGTTTCTGGGCGTCATATTTCTATAGATGCTCCTTTTGTAGAGGGAGAAGACAACAGCCTTTTAGATGTTCTTCCTAATAACGATTCACCGGCAGCAGACAGGGGGCTTATAAATGAATCTTTAAAAGTTGAGATAGAAAGAGCCCTTTCCACTCTTACAGAGAGAGAAAGAAATATAATCAAGTACTTTTTTGGTATCGGATGTCAGGAGAAAACCTTAGAAGAAATAGGAGAAACTTTTAACCTTACAAGAGAGCGGGTAAGACAGATTAAGGAAAAGGCTATTCGTCGCCTGAAATCTTCTGGTAGAAAAAAGAATTTGATGAATTACCTTGGGTGATGTAGTTTAAGATGAACATGGTGCTATCACTCAGTGGAATATCTGAATCCCTAATTAAGTTCAGCGATGCATTATGTAACTATCCGGAGTTTTTGCTTCTGATAGGTGGGGGTATGTTTTTTCTGATATACTCTGGTTTTGTGCCACTGCGCTATTTTAGGAAGGCAGTTCTGTCTTTGAGAAAAAAAGACGATTCTCCCGGACAGATAAGTTCTTTTCAGGCACTTATGGGGGCGATAGCGGCCACGGTTGGTATGGGGAGTATTGCAGGTGTGGCCATAGCCTTGATGTTGGGAGGGCCGGGAGCTATTTTCTGGATGTGGGTTAGTGCCATTGTTGGTATGGCTACAAAATTCTTTGAGGGAACACTCTCAATAATGTACAGAGGCAAAGACGATGCCGGTGAGATTCAGGGTGGCCCCATGTATATGATTACGGAGGGTTTGGGAGCAAAGTGGAAGCCTCTGGCAGTATTCTTTTCTGCGGTAGGATTGATAGGCACTCTCTGTATTATGCAGGCAAACCAGCTGACAGAAGCTATTATCACCGTATTTACCACACCGGCCGGGGTGCAGGAGAGTATATGGTTGAAATTTCTTATCGGGATTATTATCTGTATATTGGTGGCTGTGGTTATATTGGGTGGTATCAAGAGGATTGCAGCCATTGCATCTAAGATAGTACCATTAATGGTAGGCCTGTATTTTGTATTGGTAGCCTACATTATCGTATCTGATATTCATGTTATACCGCAGGTCTTTGGAGATATTTTCCGTTCGGCGTTTTCGTTCAAGGCCGGTGTTGGTGGAGCGTTAGGTTCTTTCTTTATGGTGGCCACCATTGGAGCCAGAAGGGCAACTCTTGTAAACGAGGCCGGAGTGGGTACTGCGAGCATGATGCATGGGGCTTCTAAAAATAGAGAGCCTGTAAGGGAAGGGCTTGTTGCTATGTTGGGCCCTTTTATGGATTCTGGAATAGTTTGTACTCTAACAGCAGTTGCCATACTTACAGCGGTAAAGTCTGGAGGATATGTACTACCCGAAGCGGGAACTTCTGTTAAGGGCCTGGAGATTGCCCTTAATTCCTTTGGAGCTGCAATACCATATCCGGTACTTAATGGCAGATTGGGAAGTTATCTCCTGATGTTGGTAGTTTTTTTCTTTGCATTTTCCACAATGTTTTCGTACTCGTATTATGGAGTAAAGTGTACTAACTATCTCTTTGGAGCAAAATACGGGGAGTATTACAACTATTTCTTTTTGGCAATGCTGATTGTGTGTGCAATGATTCCGCTCAAATTAGCAGTTGCAATTATAGACCTGGCCTTTATGCTAATGGCCTGTGCAACTATGTTTACCATGCTGAAACTTAGCCCTAAAGTTAAGGCGGCAGCTAAAGAATATTTCAAGAAAAAATGATAATGACACCAGATGTATTTATAAAGCCATTAGTGGCAGAGGCAATAAAGAAATTGTATGCTGTAGAGCCTGAAGATAAACTGATTCAGCCGCAGCCTACCAGAAAGGAATTTGAAGGAGATATAACAATAGTTGCATTTCCTCTGCTTAGAATTAGCCGTAAATCTCCTCAGGAAACAGCTGAGGAAATAGGTAATTACCTTAATGCTAATTATGTAGAAGTGGCTTCATATAATGTAGTAAATGGCTTTCTCAACCTAAAACTTTCTCAAGATTTCTGGAAGAAATGTTTTAGAGAAATTGCCACCACTAAAGATTATGGTCAGCTGCCATCCTCGGGCAAGACTGTTATGGTAGAATTCTCTTCTCCTAATACCAATAAACCATTGCACTTGGGGCATATCAGAAATATTCTGCTTGGATGGAGCGTTTCGAGGCTTATGGAAGCCAATGGTCATAATGTGGTAAAAACCAATATAGTGAACGATAGAGGCATTCATATATGCAAATCGATGTTGGCTTGGCTGCAATGTGCAAACGGTGCAACTCCTAAATCTACAGGCATTAAAGGCGATCATTTTGTGGGAGATTATTATGTAAAATTCAACGATATACTTAGGGAGCAAACAGCTGTGATTCTTGCTAAAGGCGAGCCATGTGCCGATAAGGAAAAAGAAAAGGCCAGAGCCAAAGAAGCCGAAAAGCAAGCGCCTGTGCAGTTGGAAGCTCAGCAGATGTTGCGCAAGTGGGAAAATGGTGATACGCAGATAGTAGATTTGTGGAAAACAATGAATGGCTGGGTGTATGAAGGTTTTGATCAGACCTATGAGAGATTGGGAGTGGATTTTGATATAATTTATTACGAATCAGATACATATAAGTTAGGTAAAAAGACTGTTTTGGCAGGATTAGAGAATGGGGTTTTTGAAAAACACTCAGATGGCAGTGTGTGGTGCGATTTAACTCCAGACGGTTTAGATCAGAAATTACTTCTTAGGAGCGATGGAACTTCTGTATATATGACTCAAGATATAGGTACGGCTCAAGAAAGATATTCAAAGTACCACTTTGATCAGATGGTGTATGTGGTTGGTGATGAGCAGAATTACCATTTTCAGGTGTTAAAGCTGATTCTTTCTAAGTTAGGCTTTGAGTGGGCCAAGTCTATATATCACATGTCTTATGGAATGGTAGAATTGCCGGAAGGAAAAATGAAATCGAGGGAGGGTACTGTAGTGGATGCAGACGACCTGTTGCAGACAATGTATGAAACAGCCAAGGAAAATTCTTTAGAACTCGGCAAGCTTTCGGATATGGGAGAAGAAGAAAAAGATGCTCTGTTTGAAATGTTAGGACTGGGAGCTCTCAAGTACTTTATTATAAAGGTAGATCCAAAAAAGAAGATGCTCTTTAATCCTAAAGAATCCATTGATTTTAACGGGAATACAGGCCCTTTTATACAATATACTCACGCCAGAATCAAGTCTATTCTCCGTAAATCGTCTGCAGATGGCATAAAGGCCGAGGTTACTGGAGCAGACTTTTTAGATAAGGAAATAGAGCTTATAAAAATCTTGAATTCATTCCCTACTAAAATCAAAGAAGCCGGAGAGGCTATGAGTCCGGCTCTTATAGCTAATTACTGCTACGAACTTGCAAAAGAATTCAATCAGTATTATCATGATTATTCTATTCTCAGAGAACCGGATGAAATGGTGCGTAGTCAGAGACTTGCACTTGTAGCTTCCGTGGCGGAAGTGCTGGTTAAGGGAATGGATATACTTGGAATAAAACTGCCGGAAAGAATGTGATACAGTACGAAAAGAAAATAAAGCATTATCCGTTTCTGCCCACAACTAAAGATGAAATCAAAAGACTTGGGTGGGAGCAGTTAGATGTTATTTTGTTTTCTGGCGATGCATATATAGACCATCCTTCGTTCGGAACAGCCATTATAGCCAGAATTCTTGAAAAAGGAGGCTATAAAGTAGGAGTGGTGCCACAGCCCAATTGGCGCGATGATTTGCGTGATTTTAAGAAGTTAGGTAAGCCTCGTCTGTTTTTTGGTGTTTCTGCGGGTGCTATGGATTCTATGGTTAATCACTACACGGCTTTCAAGCGGCTGAGGAGTAACGATTCTTATACTCCAGGAGGTGTGGCAGGCTTTAGGCCAGACTATGCAGTAACAGTTTATACTAAAATACTCAAGAGTTTGTTTCCCGATGTGCCGGTTGTTGTGGGCGGTATAGAGGCTTCTCTTAGGCGTGTAACACACTACGACTACTGGCAGGATAAATTATTCCCCTCCATACTGGTAGAAAGTGGAGCCGACTTTCTTACATACGGTATGGGTGAAAAGGCTACTATACAAATAGCCAGATATATAGACGGCAATAGAGATGGGAAGTCTTGCAGGCAGCTCTTGCAGACTGCGTATTTCTCTGCTGAGTCTCCAGAGCCAGACGGCAATACAGTTATCCTGCCTTCATATGAAAGTTGTTGTGCTAATAAAAAAGAGTTTGTAAAGAGCTTTAATGAGGTTGAATTACAGGCAAATCTCTTGCATCCCAAGCGTATAGTAGAACCGGTAAGGAACGGGTATGTGTATATCAATGAACCTTTTCCACCTCTTACTCAAGAAGAGCTTGATGCGGTTTACGACTTACCATATACCATGCAACCTCATCCGCGGTACAAGGGAAAAACTATTCCTGCGTATGAAATGATAAAGAATTCCATTACCATACACAGAGGTTGTTTTGGAGGATGCAGCTTTTGCACTATAGCTGCTCATCAGGGGAAGTTTATACAGAGCCGCAGTACACGCTCTATACTATCTGAAATAGAGGTACTAAAACAGGTTCCGGGATTTTCCGGCAATCTGTCTGATGTAGGAGCTCCTTCTGCAAATATGTATCTGATGGGCGGCAAAAATCTCTCTCTATGCGAAAAATGCCGTAGAAAGTCTTGCGTATATCCGTCTATATGCTTAAATCTCAATCGTTCTCATAAACCTTTGACAGAGCTTTATAGAAAAATAGATTCTGTTAGTGGTATAAGACATTCTTTTGTAGGTAGTGGTGTGAGGTACGATTTGCTGATGGATAGAAAAGGGTATCTCGACCAAGAATCGAGAGAATATTTTACAGAGCTGATATCTAAGCATATAAGCGGAAGATTTAAGGTTGCTCCGGAGCATACAGAAGAGCATATCCTGCAACTTATGAATAAGCCTTCTTTTGCTTTGTTCTGTACTATGAAAAAGGAATTTGAGAAGATTTGCAGGCAATACAAACTCAATCAGCAGATAGTTCCATATTTTATATCTTCCCATCCTGGCTGTCATTTATCTGACATGAAAGCACTTGCGGCAAATCCTACTTTGCAGGGTGTTTTTACGGAGCAGGTTCAGAGTTTTACTCCCACACCAATGACCAGAAGTTCTGTTATGTTCTATACCGGTTTAAATACCAAAACTTTAGAACCTCTATTTGTAGAAAAGAATATTATGCGCCAAAGGGAGCAGAAGTCTTATTTCTTCAAGAAATAGCTCAAATTGTTTTGCTATTAAAAAAAATACCTTATAATTGCATCAGAAAAGAACAGGCTAAAAGCCCTATAGAATAAATCTCAAACGATTCTGAAATATACTTGTGAAAGTGACTAGCATTAAAAAGACAACAGCAAAGAAAGCATCCAAAGGTACTGCTAAAAAGAGTGTGGCAGTAAAGCCTAAGAAAGATGCTAAAGTGGTGAAATCAGTAAAATCCAAAGCTACTGCCAAAGCCAAGATACAAGCCAAGACAAAGGCGCCGGCAAAGGTTAAGGCTCCTGTTAAAGCCAAGGCTTCGGTTAAGGCCAAAGCACCTGTTAAGGCTAAAGTTTCTGCTAAGGCAAAGGCTCCTGCTAAGGTAAAGACTCCAGCCAAGGCTAAAGTTCCTGTAAAGGCCAATGCTTCTGCCAAGGCTAAAACTCCTGCCAAGGCTAAAACTCCTGCCAAGACCAAGGCTCCTGCAAAAGCCAAGGTTTTAGGCAAGACCAAGGTTCCTATAAAGACTCCAGCCAAGGCTAAAGTTCCTGTAAAGGCTAAAGTTTCCGCCAAGGCCAAGGCTCCTGCAAAAACTAAAGTTACTGCAAAGGTGAGCGTTAAGGCACCTGTTGAAGCTAAGTTACCAGTAAAAGCTGTTAAGAAAGAGGTAGCAATAGTTTCTAATCCACAGTCTTCTTTGGACAGAAGAAAGATAAAGCCTGCAGAAGCTCAGATAGCTCCTCCTTTAGTTATGACAAACCAGAAACCGAAAAATTTTGGAGTTCCTGCTTCCATGAGTGCTAAGAGAAGGTTGGTAGTGAGTTATTCCAATATGAAAGAGGAAGTGGCCAATGCTTTCAAAGAGAAGTATCCTAAGGGTTATGCCGATTATATGGGAGATCTGTTCAAGGTAGATAAACCAGATGGTACATCCTTCTATGCCATTACTTTAGAAACGGAAGATTCTGTCTATTTGATTAAAATGGAAGTTACAATAGATAGAATTGAGGATGCTCAGAAGAATCTCTTCCCAGAATCCGATGGGTCTGACGATATACCTACTGAGGGCGAAACATTCCCTGATGACAATACGGAGAATATGTCGGATTCAGAAGATGACGTGGATTAACAGCAATAATATATTCAGAAAAATCTCACGCTTCATAAAGACCAGGCTGCAGAGAATGCCCGAGAATAGGGAGATTCTCCTGCTTGCCTTTTTAGTAGGGTTAGGGAGTGGGTTTGCGGCCTTTCTGCTGTTGAAATCTATACATTTTGTGCAGTGGGTTCTTGTTGGCTGGTTCAGCAGTTCATCGTCTAGTTATTTGTATCTACTCTATCCTGGAGTAGGTATGTTAATAACTTATTTAATAGTGCGATACATAATAAGAGATAACATTTCTCACGGGGTAACCAAAGTGCTTTTGGCCATATCGCGATACGATTCTAAAATAAAGCCTCATAATACTTGGTCTTCTATTCTTACAAGTGCAATTACTATAGGCTTTGGGGGCTCTGTAGGAGCCGAGGCGCCGATTGTTTATACGGGTGCGGCCATAGGCTCCAATATAGGGAGAAAGGCTGGCCTCTCTTATAAAAATGTTACTCTATTGCTTGGATGCGGGGCTGCTGGTGCCATTGCCGGTATCTTTAAGGCTCCAATGGCGGGGGTGTTGTTTACATTTGAAATTTTGATGTTCAATATGTCTATGACATCTATACTTCCACTTGTAACCAGCAGTATAACAGCCACAACGGTAACCTACCTACTTATGGGAGATGCTGTGGCCTTTAACAATACCCTTACTCCCTTTAATGCCGGAAACATTCCGTACTATGCCTTATTCGGAATTCTTTGCGGTTTTGCATCGCTGTATTTTACCAGAACAACACTTTTTACAGAAGATAAAATAAAGTCTATTTCTAATCCCTTCAAGCGTTGGTTTTTTAGTGCCGTAGGCTTAGGTATTATGATTTTCCTTTTTCCGCCGTTATACGGAGAGGGATATTCTAATCTCACGAATCTGCTCAACGATAATGATTTATCGGCTGTTGGAAATACGGTGTTTGCGGGAGTGTTTTCTTATGAATGGGCTCTTCCTATATTTTTTGCCCTAGTGTTCTTTGTAAAGGTTTTTTCTATGTCTTTTACAAACGCTGGCGGAGGTGTTGGGGGTACATTTGGTCCTACTCTGTTTATGGGGGGGATTTTTGGTTATGTAATAGTACGCTCGTCTAATCTATTGGGTCTTAACCTGCCGGAAACAAATTTTGTGCTTGTAGGAATGGCTGGGCTTATGGCCGGAGTAATGCAGGCACCGTTAACAGCAATTTTTCTTATAGCCGAAATAACAGGAGGTTATACGCTTCTGATGCCGCTAATAATTACATCGGTAATTTCCTATGCCACAATAAGGATGTTTGAACCGTATTCAATTTATACCAAGCGAATAGCAAAGCAGGGCTATTTGCTTACTCACGATTCAGATAAAGCTGTACTCACTCTTCTGAAATTGTCTGATGTTTTGGAATCTAACTTTACTCCAGTGCGGGTGAAGGATACTATGGGAGATTTAGTTAAGGTAATATCTACTTCTACCAGAGATATTTATCCTGTTTTAGATGAATCGTTGTGCCTGAAAGGCGTAGTGTTCTTAGGAGAAGTAAAATCTGATATGTTTGATGAATCTAAGTATTCAAAGCCGATAACCTCATATATGAAACCTGCAGAGGTTGTTGTTTATGACTATGAGAAAATGGATGACGTTATTCATAAGTTTGAACAGAGCGGAGCATGGAATCTTCCTGTGGTGGATGCTAATCACAAATATCTTGGCTTTGTATCAAAATCGCATATATTCTTTGCGTATCGCCAGAGGCTTCATGAAGTTAGCCACGATTGACATTATTTTAACTATATTTACGCATTAGGAATAGGTATAGGTATAGGTATCATGAATGCGTCATATATAGATTTTATTGCAAATAAGCTTGGTGTAAAGCATTGGCGAGTAGAAAATTGCATTCAACTTTTGGAAGAAGGGGCCACAGTGCCGTTTATATCGCGATACAGGAAGGAGGCCACCGGCACTATGACAGATGTGGAAGTTGCCGAAACCAATTTTCATTATCAGCGTTTTTTGGAACTCGACAAACGCAAGGAAGCTGTACTGAAGAGCATAGAGGAGCAGCAAAAGCTGACTCCGGAGCTGAAGGAACTTATAGATGCGTGTACAGAACTGCAACGTTTGGAGGATATTTATCTGCCTTTCCGTCCTAAACGAAGAACGCGAGCTTCAATAGCTAAAGAGAAGGGGCTGGAACCGCTTGCACAAAAAATGCAGGCGTTGCAGGTAACTGATGTATATAGTGAAGCAGCTAAGTTTCTAAGGGATGGCGTTGCTGATGTGGAAGAGGCTTTACAGGGCGCAAGAGATATTATTGCTGAACAAATATCAGAAAATCTGGAGATAAGAGAGGAATTGAGAAGTTATTACTCTAAGAGTGGCGTATTAAAGTCAAAAGTATCTAAAGGCAAGGAAGAAGAAGGCGAAAAATATGCAGACTATTTCTCATATTCTGCCGGTATTGCGAGAATGCCCTCTCATAGGCTTCTTGCGGTATTAAGGGCTGTAAATGAAAAGATACTTACGGTAAAGGTAGAAACAGACCCGCAAATATCGTTGAAGATAATAAATAGAATTTTCTATAGAGGCAAAAAGTATCCTAACAAACAACTCTTTGAACAACTGCAACTTGCGCAGGAAGATAGCCTTAACAGACTTTTGGATTCATCTATAGAAAACGAAACTTTGAAGGCTGCTAAGTATAAGGCAGATCTTGAGGCGGTTAAGGTATTTGGGGAGAATCTTAAACAACTTCTTCTTGCGGCTCCCGTGGGGCAAAAAACAACCATGGCCATAGATCCGGGGTTTAGAACCGGATGTAAGGTTGTGTGTTTAGATAGGCAAGGAAATCTTCTATATCACGATGTGATATATCCGCATCCTCCTGCTAATCAGAAAATGGAGGCTATGAGCAAGATTACGGATATGGTAGAAAAATACCAGATAGAAGTAATTGCCATAGGCAACGGCACTGCGGCCAGAGAAACAGAGGGTTTTATCAGGCGTGTGGGCTTTTCGCAACCAGTAAAAATATATTCTGTTAGTGAGGATGGAGCTTCTATCTATTCTGCCTCGGAAACTGCCCGCCAAGAATTCCCTAATGAAGATGTTACGGTGCGAGGTGCTGTTTCAATTGGCCGTAGATTGATGGATCCTTTGGCAGAACTTGTTAAG
>DFIA01000038.1 GCA_002372015.1 Bacteroidales bacterium UBA3709
CGCTGATTACAACCAACTGTGCTGTTTTGGGAGCTGCGCTCATAGTAGTTACAAAACAGTTTTCTTTTGGAGGCGAGCCTCACATGATGAACTTAGGAGAAAGTGTTGTATATGCAATGAGCTTGGCAGTAGGCTTTGGGGTGGCTATAATATTATTTGCCGGCATGAGAGAACAGTTAGCACTCAGCAATGTGCCAAAGGCATTTAGAGGAACGCCTATAGCTCTTATAACTGCAGGTTTGCTGGCTTTGGCTTTTATGGGCTTCCAGGGCATTGTTTAGTATAGGGTATTTGATTTTTTTGTGTATATTTGGGTTGTTATACAAAACCTTAAAAACTAATACATATATGAGAATAGCAAAAGTGAGTCTGACTTCCCTAATGTCAGCCCTCTGCATTGTTGTATTGCTGTGTCTTAGCACCACTGAAACATCGGCGCAGAGGAGAAACAGAGACAAAAAGAATGCTCCGCCTGCAGTTCAGGCTCCTAACGGCACTCCCGGCCAGCAAGGCCAGGCTCCAAAGAAGAAGGGGCCGGAGTCTTTGGAAAAATTTGTTAAAAAAGATGCTAAGGTAATGCAGGGCCTTACCACAGTATATAATCAAGATGAAAAATGGTATATCAACATTAACGATTCTATAATTGGCAGAGATATTCAATTGGTTTCCAGAATATCCA
Organism: Bacteroidales bacterium UBA3709; assembly: GCA_002372015.1. Classification (GTDB taxonomy): domain Bacteria; phylum Bacteroidota; class Bacteroidia; order Bacteroidales; family UBA932; genus Egerieousia. The sequence continues at coordinate 680 of DFIA01000038.1, forward strand.
AGAGTGCCGAGGGAGGCCGTAGAGGCTTTAACGGATATGCCGGAGATATTGTAGGGGAAGCTATGGTGAGATTTACCAAAGGGCCAGGCAACAAAATCTTCCTACATCAAGTTCAACTCAGAGAAAGGGCTACCGGAAGTATGAGCCAGAATGTACTCAATTCAAATATGGCGGCTATTGTAGCTGCTTTTGAGATTGCGGCTCAGAGCGAAGACAAGAAAGATAATGTTGTAGATGTTACAAACTTCTTGCTAACAGAAAATTCGCTGTTGCATTTCAACAGATATAGCAAGCGTAATTTTTCTTTGCAGAATGTAATGAAAGATCGTTCTTATGTATCTGGTATTAAAACATTTCCTATTAATACAGAGTTTAAGACGGTTATTACTTACGGTAAAGAAAATGGGCAGAGTGCTACGTACGAGTACAATGCTTCTATGGTATTGCTGCCTAAGAAACCTATGATGGGCCGTATAGTAGATCCGAGAGTAGGTTACTTTACTGTAAGATATACAGACTTTGATATGAATCCGCAAGGCGTGGAGAGAGTAAGCTTAGCAGCCCGTTGGAGACTGGAACCAAAACCAGAAGATCTGCAAAAGTATATGGGCGGAGAGTTAGTAGAACCACAGAAGCCGATAGTGATATACATAGACCCTACAACTCCAAAAGAGTGGGTTCCATATCTTATAGCCGGTGTAAATGATTGGCAAGTTGCATTTGAAAAAGCCGGCTTTAAGAATGCAATAATGGCAAAGGTAGCTCCTACTCCGGAGGAAGATCCTACATGGTCTTTAGACGATGCAACACATTCAGCCATTGTATATAAGCCGTCTGACGTGGCCAATGCCAGCGGTCCCCATGTATCAGACCCTCGAAGTGGAGAAATTATAGAAACTCACATAAACTGGTATCATAATGTGATGAATCTATTGCGCAATTGGTACTTTGTGCAGTGTTCTCCATCAGACCCTATAGCAAGAAATATGAAGCTTCCTACAGAAACTATGGGAGAACTCATACGCTTTGTATCTTCTCATGAGGTAGGTCATACTCTTGGCTTGCGTCATAATTTTGCCGGCAGTAATTGCCCTATATACACAGTTGATAATCTGAAGAATGTAGAATTCTTGAAGAAATACGGTCATGCTTCTTCTATAATGGACTATGCCCGTTTTCTTTATCTGGCAGAGGAAAAAGACAACATTCCTCAGGAACTTCTTTTCCCTAACATAGGCCCTTACGACATGTGGGCTATAGAGTGGGGATATAGGTATTATCCTCAGTTCAAGACTCCTAAAGAGGAAAGCGAGTATTTGAAAAAGCTTGTTACGGAGAAGTTAAAAGAGCCTACCGGAATTTACAAGTTTGGAACAGAATCAGATCCTTCAGACCCACGCCACCAGAGCGAAGATCTTGGAGTAAACCACATGCTTAGTAATGAAATAGGAATAAATAACCTCAAGGTTATTATGAATAACATAGAGAAGTGGACAGCTACTCCAAATGAACCATATACAAACCTCGGCGATATTTATGAGCAAGTAGTTTCTCAGTATAAGAGATATATTAACCACGTTGCCAAATATATTGGCGGTATCTACACAGAAGAGAAACTGGCAGAGGAGCCTGGCGACATTCGTACACATGTTCCAAAGGCAAAGCAGTTAGAAGCTCTGGCTTTCCTCAAAAAGCACTTCTTTACAACTCCTCAGTGGTTGCTTAAAGATGAGATTTTTAGGAAGACAAGAAAAGATAGGCTTACAATTATGGGCGGTATCTATAAAGGCACTTTGTCTAAACTCATAGATAACCGTGTGCTCGATAATATGTGTAAGGCAGAGGTAGTCAATGGCAAGAGTGCTTATACCATAGAGAACTATTTCAACGATATAAACGCTATAGTTTTTGCTCCAATACCATCAGACCCACAGGAGGCAGCTTATAAGCGCTTGTTGCAGAAGATTTATGTTCAGACACTTTGTGATATGTACACAGGTAGCGGTAATGGAAACTCAACAGGAGGCATGATAGTTATTTATACTCCGGAAGAGAAAGGCAATTCTGATGTATCTTCTATGTTGCTCGGTCAGCTCGAAATGATTCAGAATAAGTTCAAGTCTTACTCTAACCTAACTTCCACTACGTTGAATGCCGCTCACTATCAGTTCTTGTATGAAAGGGTAAGGCGCGCCATCTCAGACCAGAGGCAGAAAGCTTCAACACCTTCCATAGGAAGTCCGTTCGGATTGTCTGACGAGCCGGGGATAGCTGAGGAAGAAGTGTTCGGCACCGTCTGTAGCTTGTGCCAATAGAATATCTTGACTGTATATTTTATTTTTGACCAGTGAGGCTGACTCCAGCTGTAGGCCACGAACCGTTGTTATGGGTATTTCGGTGGTAAATATAACTACTGGTTGGCAGTCTATAGGAATGGCAGTGCGTTCTATAGAAGAAGATTAGGGCAGCATCAATCAGTGAACAAAAAGGGGGCGACCAAAAAGTATTTTGGCCGCCCATCTTTTCTTTTTCACACCTCTATGGGTATTACGGCCTATCTGGCCGGCTGCTAAAGCAGCTTTTTAGTCGTCCTCTCCTTTTATGCTATAGACCTTTCGTTTTAATTTACAGTTGGCTGTAAGAGATGCTGTAAGTATCGCCGTAACGGAGATCGCCTGTTTGGAGCCCGAGTTTAAGCCATCTTTCTCTCTGTGCACTGGTTCCGTGAGTAAAGGCATCTGGAACTATCCTGCCCTGTGATTTTTTCTGTAGGTAATCGTCGCCAATAACCTTTGAGCAGTTGATAGCGTTGAGAATATCTTGCTGATCTATGGAATTAAACATTTTATCCTCATGGTGGCCCCATACTCCGGCATAGAAGTCTGCCTGAAGTTCGAGCCTAACACTCCAGTTGTTGGCTGTTGTTTTATCTGAAGTTTGCATCTTCTGATGCACCTTTCCAAGAGTACCGAGCAGATTTTCAACATGGTGGCCTACCTCGTGAGCAATTACGTATGCGTATGCAAACTCGCCGTCTGCCCCAAGTTGTTGCTTCATCTGAGAGAAGAAAGAAAGATCTATGTATAACGATTTATCTGCGGAACAGTAAAACGGACCTACTGCACTTGAAGCGCCACCGCACCCTGTCTGAACAGCATTGGTAAAAAGCACCATCTTAGGGGGTTCGTATTCGGCTCCAATCTGTTCTCTGAAAATTTTACTCCAAACATCTTCTGTGCTTGCAAGTATCTGCTTGGAGAATTCTGCCAACGCCTCCTCCTCTGCAGTAGGCTGGTAGTCTTGTGCTACTTCTGTTCCGCCTCCGGTAAGCAGCCCTCCGTTATTGGCTCCAACCTCTTGAAGTACAGCCAACGGATTGCCACCCATAATCCATGTAATGAGGCCTATTATTAAGATACCGCCTAAGCCCAAACCGGCAGCTCTTCCACCAGACATACCTCTGCGGTCTTCCACATTAGTGCTGGTTCTTCTTCCGTGCATTCTCATAGTAGTATGCTTTTAAATTAAATAGTAGTGTGCCTTTAAATACAAAATCCAAACTACAAATATAGGAATCTGTTCAGACCTTTCCGAATTTTTTTAGAAACTCCCAAAGCACAACCCCTATACATACCGATACATTTATAGAGTGCTTGGTGCCAAACTGAGGAATGTCTATACTTGCATGGCTGAGATCTACCACCTGTTGCTGCACACCATGCACTTCGTTGCCAAAAATCAGCGCATACTTTTCTTTTGGTGAAACCTGAAAACTTGACAGAGGTATGGAGTTTTCGGTTTGCTCTATGCTCAATATATTATAACCCTGCTCTTTTAACTTTATAACAACATCTTCTGTGTTCTGATAGTGCTCCCATTCTACAGAAAATTCTGCTCCCAAGGCCGATTTGTGGATTTCTGCCGAGGGAGGTGTGGCACTAATGCCGCAGAGTATAACTTTTTCTGCAATAAAGGCATCGCAGGAGCGGAAAACCGAGCCTATGTTAAATTGGCTGCGTACATTGTCTAATATAACTATCAATGGCAGTTTTTCAGTTTTGCGGAACTCCCCGATGGAAGATCTGCCCAATTCGCTGTTCAGAAGTTTACGGTTGCTCATCCTCTTGGATGTTACGTTTTTAAAATAATTCAATATATATTTCCGTTCTACTTTCAAAGATAAGAATTAATTTTGCTATATTTGCCGGCCTTATAAATTTGTGATGCCGAAAGGCGTTATTTGTTTTTTGATAATTAAAACGATTTATAAAATATGAAACAAGATCTCGAAATATCCGAACTTATTAAAAGAGAGGAAAACCGTCAGTCCAGAGGAGTAGAGTTGATAGCTTCTGAAAACTTTGTAAGCAACCAGGTACTTGCCGCCCTTGGAAGCGTTTGTACTAACAAGTATGCCGAGGGCTATCCGGGGCATAGGTATTATGGCGGATGCCAAGAAGTAGATAAAATTGAGCAGGTGGCAATAGACCGTATTTGCAAGCTTTTTGATGCTGAATATGCAAATGTGCAGCCTCACTCAGGGGCTCAGGCAAATATGGCGGTAATGATGGCTTGTATAAATCCGGGCGAAACCTTTATGGGTCTTAATCTGGATATGGGCGGCCATCTTACTCATGGCTCTCCGGTGAATGTGTCTGGTAAGATGTACAATGCCGTAGCTTATGGTCTTAATAAAGAAACAGGCCTTATAGACTACGAAGATATGGAGAAAAAGGCTCTGGAACACAAGCCAAAGCTTATAATAGGTGGTGCGAGTGCTTATTCCAGAGAGTGGGATTGGGAAAGAATGCGTGCCATAGCAGACAAAGTAGGTGCTATTTTGTGGGTAGATATGGCACATCCTGCAGGGCTTATTGCAAAAGGATTATTGAAGAACCCTGTAAAATACGCCCATATAGTAACTTCCACTACTCATAAAACTCTTAGAGGCCCTCGCGGAGGCATCATATTGGTGGGTAAAGACTTTGAAAACCCATGGGGACAGAAGACCCCTAAGGGAGAAATCAAGAAGATGAGTGCCATACTTAACTCTTCTGTATTCCCTGGTATTCAGGGCGGTCCGTTGGAGCATTGTATAGCTGCCAAGGCTGTGGCATTCTTTGAGGCTCTGCAGCCTGAGTTCAAGACTTATGTAGAGCAGGTACACAAGAATGCAGTAGTAATGGCAGAAGAATTTATGGCCAGAGGCTATAAAGTAGTGAGTGGCGGAACAGATAATCACATGATGCTTATAGACCTTAGAACCAAATTCCCAGATCTTACCGGAAAGGTGGTAGAAAATACTTTGGTACAGGCAGATATAACCGTAAACAAGAATATGGTTCCGTTTGATACACGCTCTCCTTTTCAGACATCAGGTATAAGAGTTGGTACTCCGGCTATAACTACACGAGGCCTTAAAGAGAACGATATCAAGCATATAGTAGATTTGATAGATAAGATACTCAACAACATTACAAACGAAAATGTGCTTACAGATGTACGCCACCAAGTAGAACAGCTTATGGTTGGGCGTCCTCTGAATATATGGTAGTGTTGTATTCTGCAGCAAAAGTTGCAGAGAAAGTTGCAGCGAAAAGCTGCGTGAAAACGACCCTTTTCGATAAGCCAAATGAGCAAAAACAAGCTGGCTTGGGTTTGCCATGGCGAGAAAAGCTGCGTGAAAACGACCATTTAGATGTTATGATGAATATTATTAAGAAGACAATCCAGCTCTCAGGCGGAAGAACTATAGAAATTGAGACTGGAAAACTTGCCAAACAGGCAGACGGCTCGGCCGTAGTGAAGATGGGTGGAACTATGCTGTTGGCCACCGTTACATGCGCTAAAGAAGCAGAGGAAGATGTAGATTTTCTCCCTCTTCAGGTAGATTATAAGGAAAAATTTTATGCCGCCGGCAGATTTCCCGGTGGCTTTATGAAGAGAGAAGGCAAGGCAAGTGATTACGAAATTCTGATAGCCAGGCTTATAGATAGGGCCCTAAGACCTTTGTTCCCAGACGATTTTCATGCAGCAGTTTTTGTTAGTGTAAATCTTATTTCTGCCGATAAAGATACTCAGCCAGATGCTTTGGCAGGCCTTGCTGCAGCTTCGGCTCTCGCGGTTTCAGATATACCATTCAATGGCCCTATATCTGAGGTTAGAGTAGCCAGAATAAATGGAGAATACTGTATTAACCCAGGCTTCAAGGAGCTTGAAAAAGCAGATTTGGAACTTATGGTGGGAGCTACCTCAAAAAACATAATGATGGTAGAGGGAGAAATGAAAGAGGTAAGTGAAGATGTTATGCTTGGGGCTATTATGTTTGCTCACGAAGAAATAAAAAAGCATTGTGCTGTTTTGGAAGAGCTTACAGATGCTGTAGGGAAGAGAGAAAAAAGAGCTTATTGCCATGAGGTAAATGATGAAGCATTACGCGAGGCTTGTTCAAAATTCTGTTACGAGCGTTGCTATGAGATAGCTAAGGCTGCAAAGCCTAAGCATGAGCGTGCGGAGGCGTTCGATAATCTGAAAGAAGAGTTTATGCAAACAATTCCGGAAGAAGAGAGGGAAGAGAAGGCTTCTATGGTAAACCGTTATTACTCAGCTGTTGAGAAGAAAGCCATGCGCGATCTTATACTTAACGAAGGCCGTCGTTTGGATGGGCGTGCTACAACCGATGTCCGCCCTATATGGTGCGAGGTGGATTACCTGCCATGCGCACACGGAAGTGCCATCTTTACCCGTGGCGAAACTCAGAGCCTTGCAACTGTAACACTTGGTACAAAGTTGGATATGAAAGAGATGGATGAGGTTCTTATAGAAAGAACTGAGCCGTTTGTGTTGCACTATAACTTTCCACCGTTTTCAACAGGAGAGGCAAGACCGCAGCGCGCTACATCGAGAAGAGAAGTTGGCCACGGAAACCTTGCAATGCGTGCCCTTAAACCTATGGTTCCAACTGGCGAGGAAAACCCGTATGCAGTTAGAGTAGTATCAGATATTCTTGAGAGTAACGGTTCTTCTTCAATGGCAAGTGTTTGTGCCGGCTGTTTGGCACTTATGGATGCCGGAGTGCAATTGAAGAAGCCGGTTGCCGGTGTAGCAATGGGGCTTATAGAGCAAGACGGGAAGTATGCTATTCTATCAGACATTCTTGGCGATGAAGATCATCTTGGAGATATGGATTTCAAAGTGGCAGGTACTAAAGATGGTATAACTGCAACTCAGATGGATATTAAGTGCGATGGTTTGTCGGAAGAAATAATGGCAAAGGCTTTGGCGCAGGCCCTTCAGGCTCGCCAGCATATTATGGGCGAAATGATGAAAACCTTAGATGCTCCACGCCCAGATCTAAAACCTTATGCTCCGCGTATAGTACAGATTCGCATCCCGGGCGACTTTATCGGTGCTGTTATAGGAAAGGGAGGCGAGGTTATACAAAAGATACAGAAAGAGACAGGTACTACCATCACAATAACAGAAGAAAAGCTGGATAATGGAAGCACCGTAGGAGCAGTAGATGTATTTGGTACAGATAAAGAGGCTATGGATAAGGCCCTCAACTGGATAAAGGGCATAACCACAGTGCCGGAGGTTGGTCAGGTATATCATGGAAAAGTTACTTCTATTCAGGAGTTTGGAGCTTTTGTAGAAATACTCCCTGGAAAAGAAGGACTACTGCATATTTCAGAGTTGGCTTGGCAGAAGACTCAGAAAGTAGAAGATGTTGTTAATTTAGGAGACGAGGTAGATGTGAAGCTTCTCGAAATAGATGAGAAAACCGGCAAAATGCGTCTTTCTCTAAAGGCTTTGCAGCCTAAGCCGGAAGGTTATGTAGAACCAGTGCGCAGGCCTCGTCCGGAAGGAGGCAATCGCAATAACGGAAGTCGCAACAATGCCGGCAACCGCAACGCTCGTCCTGGCAATAACCGTGGCAGTCGTCCAGACAACAGCCACAAAGACAACACCCATGCAGACAGAGAGTAGTCTGGAAAATAAAGCCGGGTGCCGAAGGCAGGGTGAAAAAGAAAAGAGGGGCGGCCAAAATACTTTTTGGTCAGCCCCTTAGTAAAAGCCGTTGCAGTAGCCACAATTATGACAGCCAGCCACAAAAAAACACAGCAAACTTCGGGAGCGGAAAGCACTACTACTTCTAACTTCACCGAAGAGGTAAACCGTTCCCGCATCGCAGGTTCATCAGGCCGTTTCCGTATAGCAGGTTCGTCAG
>DFIA01000048.1 GCA_002372015.1 Bacteroidales bacterium UBA3709
ACGAAACGCTGACCAACCGCATCCGCCTCAACGAACAGATGATAGCAAAACTCGAGGCCACCGCCCAAGCCCTCTACCGCAAAATGTTCGTTGACGGCATCAACAAAGAAAACCTCCCCAAAGGCTGGAGAATGGGAACACTCGGAGAGTTTGGTGAAATTGTCAGTGGAGCAACTCCCAAGACAGAGATACCTGAATATTGGAGCAACAACAATGAGGGTATTGCATGGATCTCGCCAGCAGATTTGTCAAAACAGGGGACACTATATATTGCCAGAGGTAACAAAAGTATAACAAAAACAGGGTATAAATCATGTAGTACAAAGATGTTGCCAACCGGTAGCATACTATTTTCTTCTCGGGCACCTATTGGACTTATGGCTATTGCAGCGAATGAAGTCTGCACCAATCAAGGATTCAAATCTATTGTCTTGGAAGAGGATTATATACGCGAATACCTATATTTGACCTTGCAAAAGGAAAAGAACATAATTGCGGGAGAGGGTTTTGGCTCAACCTTTGATGAAATATCAGGACAGACATTTAAAAGTTATTCTATTACATTTCCTTCCAAAGACACATTAAAGTGTTTTCACGAGTCTGTGGATCCCATCTTCCACTCCATAGCAATACGTCAGAAAGAGAACGAGAAATTAACAGAATTACAATCTTTATTATTGGCAAAGATGGGGAAATAAAAGAATGAAAAATTATCGACTTATAAAGCAACATCGCGACGATACGCTATTTCGTCGTAATGTTCGGTCTAAATTTAAAAAGAAGGCGAAGAACAGGTCTTTATTAGGGGTTAATAAACAAGAAAGGAAAATACGTTTTTCTAAAGAAAGAACTGATACCTTTCAGGGCAAAAGACTCGTTGCCCCGTCAAATTTTTCTTTATTAGAGAACACTGAAGAAGTTATATCTTTTATCAATAAGGTTGATACTTGTTATTCTAAAGGAAGAAATTTGTTTATTGTTATGACTGATGTGGAAAGAATTGCCTATGGAGCTATAATAGTTTTGCTTTCGAAATTGATACATTTCAAGGCAAAAAAATTATATGTGAATGGGAATTTCCCAAAGAACAAAGAAGCCAAACGAATACTGCAAGAGTCTGGATTTATTGAGTATTTGTATAAAAATTTTAACTACCAAGATGAATATATTTTCAATAAAAAGATTTGTACCCATGCCAATAAAATCGCAGAACCTGCACTCACAGCTCAAATTATAGCCAACGCAAGCAAAGACTTATGGGGGGAAGAAAGAAGATGTGTAGGTGTCCAACGTGTATTTTTAGAATTAATGCAAAACACGAATAACCATGCTTCGAAACATCCTGGTGAAAAGCATTGGTGGACTTCTTTTGCACATGTAAAAAATGAAAAAGAAGATAAGATATGTTTCTCATTTATAGATTATGGTATTGGTATTTTTACCAGTTTGGCGAATAAGAGAGACGGGATCTTTTTGGGAATATGGGATAAAATCAAAAGCAAATTTGGCAATATAGATAACGCAAAAATCATGGAGAAGTTATTGCACGGAGAAATTCATAACATTGCTAAAAACTGGAAGCATCATAAACCTTATAGAGGGAAAGGTTTACCTGGTATTTATGGAGCAATGGAGAAAAATGATATTTCTAATTTACAAATCATTTCTAATGATGCTTATGCAAATGTATCAGAAAATCAATATTTTAATTTGAACAATAAACTGAAAGGAACATATGTTTATTGGGAGTTGAATATCAATAATAACAATATGAATAAATAATTTAACTATGGATGATTTAATCGTAAAAATTGCAACAGATTTTAGTAGAACTCCAGGTGTCAGATATGAATCAGAAGGTGAATTCTCGGGTGAGCAGTTTCGAAAAAAGATACTTTTTCCTAAACTCAAGGAAGCACTAGAACAAAAGGTAAAACTTGTAATTGTTCTTGATGGCACTGCAGGGTTAGGAACTTCATTTTTAGAAGAATCATTTGGCGGTCTAATTAGAGAAGATGAGATCGATTATTTTGTGCTGAAAAAATACTTGACCTTTATTTCCGATGAAAATCCTGACTATATTAAAGAAATAAAGGAATACATGAGAGAAGCTTATGAAAGGGAAAACAAAAATAAATAAGCTCTGGTATCTTTGGCTGTTAATTGGGATAGGAGTAGGTGTTGTTATAGGAAAACTCATTAATTGGAAATATTTCGAGATCAGCAAAGAAATTAATCTTGTTGAAATTCTAAATGTGCTTATCACTACTGGATTAACCTGGTATATTGCTAGTATCTTAGGAAAAAGACTAAAACAAGAGCAATTTAAGTCGGATTTATATGTTGCTAAAATATGTGACATTGAGCATCATTTAAGTCAGTTATTAGAATTGGTGCAAGATGAAAATATACCATATGGAAAAATTATTAGCCATGTTCATGTCGTTGGTATTGCAAAAAATTCACTTATAAAATCATTGTCTGATATTTATAAAAATAGGGGAATTGACACTATTAATGACACTATGACTACAAAATATAAAGAATTAAAGTCTCTTTTAACAGATAGACCTATCGACAAACAAAACAAATCTGTTATTGTAAAGAATAATATGATAACTTTTTCGCCAGATAGGATATCTGAAATTATCGCTTTAAGTTATACTGTCAAAGAAGAGTATTTTAAGTTAAAAGTGTTGATAAACGAATAAACATATAATTATATGAAAGGTTCTGCTTCACATCTTTTAGAGTTTTTGGAAGGTTCTAGGAAACGATTTATCATTCCGGTTTATCAACGTAATTATGACTGGAAAATAGAGAACTGCAGGCAATTATATGATGACTTGGTGCAAGTTATACGGGAAGATAAACGGTCTCACTTTTTTGGTAGCATCGTTTCATACGCACATTTGAGGGATGAGGTGATGCTGATAGATGGCCAGCAACGCATCACCACCGTTTCTTTGATTCTAATTGCTATGATAAATCTTATCAAGCAAAGAAAAATGAAGTCAGAGGATAGCAATCTGATGGAAATTCTGCAAGACACATATATCATCGACAAATATAGGAAAGAGGAACGCAAAGTCCGTTTGAAACCATTTCGCGATGACTGCTACGCTTTTGACAAACTCATTTTTAATAATGAAGAAGATTATATTGCTGACTCTAAGGTAACATTCAATTACCGTTATTTTTACAACCGCATTGTCAATGAAAAGGAGTTGACGTTGGATGAGTTGTATAAGGCTATTGATAGTTTAGAGATCATTGACATAGTGCTGGAACCAGAACACGGTGATGAACCACAGTTGATTTTTGAGAGCCTTAACTCTACGGGTCTTGATCTTACGGAGGCTGATAAAATTCGGAATTTTATTTTGATGGGTCTTACGCCCAAAGTTCAGGAACTATATTACGACAACTACTGGAATAAGATAGAACGCTGTTGCGGTTCGGGACTGGATTCTTTTGTACGTAATTACCTAACCATAGAAACAGGCGTGATTCCTAATATTCGCAATGTGTATCAGGCATTCAAAACGTTTGCGAAAGGGAAAGATATCGAACAGTTGCTAGAGAAGATGCTCACTTACGCAACGGCCTACAAGAAACTGACAACTTTCGAAATGGGAGACCCAGAGGCCAATGAAATCGCAAAACGGCTTGATTTGTTGGATATTACTGTTGCCTACCCTTTCCTAATGGCTTTTATGACCTATGCTTCTGATACAGGTATATACCAACAGGAAGTTGTGCCGGTGCTCTCTTGCATTGAGTCTTTCATTTTCCGTCGTTTGATGTGCGATCTGCCAACCAATGCCCTGAACAAAATTTTTGCCACGCTTCACAAGTTTGTTGTCAAAAACAAAAAAGAACCTGCCAGCTATTCTGATGTAATGGTCTATTACTTGGAAAGCAGGAAATTGTCCAGTACTTTTCCGAAAGACGAAGATTTCCTCAATGGTTTTACCACCAAAAATATCTACGCAATGAGGGGCAAGAACAAGACTTATCTGTTCGAGCGACTGGAAAATGGTAGTAGCAAAGAGAAGAACGACATCGTCAGCAATATTGAAGAGGGTATTTTGACCATCGAACATATTATGCCGCAAACACTTAGTCTGCGGTGGAAACAAGAATTGGGCGACAAGTATGAAACCATACACGAAAAGTGGCTCCACACCATATCCAATTTGACATTGACCGCTTATAACTCTGCGTATAGCAACAAATCGTTCACTGAGAAAAAGAACATCGAAAATGGATTCAGTCATAGCGGATTGCGATTGAACCAGTATATCTCCCAATTTGACCAATGGACAGAAAACGAGCTGGAATCAAGAAAAAAAGAATTGTCGCATAAGGCTTTGAAAATTTGGTCCTATCCCACTACTAACTTCGAACCGGTCAGAAAAGAAGATGATGTTATAAGTCTCTCTGAAGATAATAGAGCGGCAACAGGGCGGAAAATTACCTATTTTATCTTCCAAGGTACCAAAAGCAATGTTAGTGATTGGGCAGAAATGATGTGGAAGATGGCTTCATTTCTATATATCATCGATCCTTCCCTGTTATATAAAGAGGCCAGAAGCCGGAATAATGTATGGTTCAAGACCACACCAGAAACCAATTATCGGGAATTGGCACCCGGATTGTATTTTTGCCCCTCTCATAGTAGCACGTGGAATAAAATGGCTATCTTGAAAAACTTGTTCAAAGTTTATCAGATTGACGAAAATGAGTTAGAGTTTGGAGTTGTGCCGCGAGAAGATATGAAAAAACTCATAATAAAAAATAAACGCAAAAAACATCTGACCAAACTATGACCAACGAAATCCAATTCATACTATACCAACTGCCGGAAGAGGATGGAAAAGTGCAGGTTATCATCAGGGATGAGACGATTTGGGCTACGCAGAAGGCTATGGGACAACTGTTTGACTGTTCCACAGACAACATTGGCCTTCATTTAAAAAATATATTTGCCTCAAGCGAACTGGAGAAAGATTCAGTTACCGAGAAAATCTCGGCAACTGCTACCGACGGCAAGAACTATCTTACAACATTCTATTCTCTCGATGCCATTATTGCTGTTGGCTACCGTGTTTCATCGGCAAGAGCCACCAAGTTCCGTATTTGGGCGACAAAAGTCTTGAACGAGTTCATCAGAAAGGGCTTTGTGTTGGACGACTATCGACTAAAACAAGGCGAAAGGGTGTTCGGCAAGGATTATTTCCGTGAGTTGTTGGAAAGGGTGCGCAGTATCCGTGCCAGCGAACGCCGTATCTGGCAGCAAATTACCGACATCTATGCGGAATGTAGCATTGACTACGATAAAAACTCGCCTACTACACGAGATTTCTATGCAATGATACAGAACCGCTTCCACTATGCTATCACAGGACAAACTGCAGCGGAAATCATTTATACAAAAGCCAATCATAGAAAAGCCAATATGGGCTTGACAACTTGGAAGAATGCGCCTGATGGCAGGATACTCAAATCAGATGTAACTGTGGCAAAGAATTATTTGTCAGAGAAGGACATCATAAGATTAGAACGTACTGTAACTGGCTTCTTTGATTATATAGAAGACTTGATTGAGAACGAGAACACTTTTAGTATGGCACAGTTCTCGGAAAGCATTAACGCTTTCTTATCTTTCAGAAAATTCCAGATATTGCCTGATAAAGGCAAGATTTCAAAGGCTGAAGCTGATGCAAAAGCCGAAAGTGAATACGATATTTTTAACAAAACCCAACCTATTATCTCAGACTTCGACAAAGAAATCAAACGACTTAAAGGGAAATAATTTATGGAGCAAGATTGCAAGGATAGTAATAAAAGTATTTCCGATTAAGCCGAATTGTATTGTGAAATCTATACAATAGTAACATCAGCTGATAAAGAAGAATGTAAAAAGAGTAGATAGATATAGAAGGTAATATAGTAGTAAGAAATGATGATGGAAGAGAGAAATAATTTAATACCTATACAAGACGAGATTGTTCTTTACCAATCGGAAGATGGTAATGTGAAAGTTGATGTGCTTTTTCAAGACGAAACGGTGTGGTTGACTCAGGAGCAAATGGCAAAACTATTTGGAAAGGGAAGAACTACCATCACAGAGCACATAGGTAACATATTTAAAGAAGGAGAATTGAATGAAGATGTGGTATGCCGGAAATTCCGACATACCACTCTTCAATAGAAAAATCGGAATTTCCGATTTTTCTTGTTAAACTGAATAATTCCAAGAATTAGATAAAGACATCAAACAACTGAAAGAAAAGTAGTATGTCACACTTTAACGAGCATGCATTGGAGATGGCTGTTATAGAGCTGCTTAAAGAGCAAGGCTATGATTATCAAAGTGGTGATACCATCCACAAGGAACTACCGGAAGTGCTGCTATTGGATGATTTGCGAATGTTCTTGATGGAGCGGTATGCCAAGGAGGGCATAACTCCATTAGAAACGGAGCGTGTAATAGCCAAACTGAAGGCAGACAATGGCGCTCCTCTCTATATGCAAAACGCACATATCTATCGGCTGATGACAGAAGGTTTCGCCATCAAGCGTGAGGATGCCTCTAAGCCAGACTTGTTTATAGAGGTGATTGATTTTAACCGCACAAACAAGAATATCTTTAAGATAGTAAATCAGCTGGAAATAAAGGGTATGGAGCGGAGAGTTCCAGATGCTATCGTATATATAAACGGCCTGCCGCTTGTTGTGATGGAATTCAAGAGCGCAGTTAAGGAGGGCACCACTATCAGTAATGCTTATACCCAACTGACAGTACGCTATCGCAGAGACATACCCAATCTTTTCAGGTACAACGCTTTTGTGGTCATCAGCGATGGTGTGAACAGCAGATACGGAACATTATTCACCCCATACGAGTTCTTCTATTCTTGGCCAAAGGTTGAGAGTACAGATAAAGCCAATAATGGAATTGATACGCTTCACACTATGGTAGAGGGATTGTTCCGTAAAGAGCGTTTGCTCAGTGTGATAAAAGATTTTGTATTCTTTCCCGACAACTCAAAAAGTGAACTAAAAATTGTATGCCGTTATCCTCAATTCTTTGCGGCTCATTTGCTTTATGAGAATATCTTGGTGCACTCGCACATCAATACTAAAGGTGATGGAAAAGGTGGAACATATTTTGGTGCAACCGGAAGTGGTAAGAGTCTCACTATGCTATTCCTTGTGCGAATGTTAATGCGCAGCCGCCATTTATCATCTCCAACCATAGTGCTTATTACAGACAGAATAGATTTGGACAATCAACTCTCTTCTCAATTTTTGAACGCGAAGCAATTTATTGGAGATGACACAATTATCAATGTAGAAACGCGTAAGGAGCTTGGCGAGTTACTTAGGGGCAGAAAAAGCGGAGGTGTATTCCTAACCACTATTCATAAATTTTCTGAGGATATTAACTTGCTATCTGAACGTGCCAATATCATTTGTATTTCAGATGAAGCACACCGTTCGCAAACAAATATCTTTCAGAATGTAACAATCACAGATAAAGAGGTTAAGCGTAGCTATGGGTTTGCCAAGTATTTGCACGATTCGCTGCCAAATGCCACATACGTTGGCTTTACCGGTACCCCTATAGACTCAACGATAGAGGTCTTTGGCAATGTAGTGGATTCATACTCTATGACAGAATCTGTTGCAGATGGTATAACACGCCGCATAGTTTATGAAGGGCGTGCAGCCAAGGTCTTTGCAGACCATAAGCAATTGCAAGAGATTGAAAACTATTACAAGAAGTGCGCTGAAGAGGGAGCTAACGAGTATCAGATAGAAGAGAGCAAAAAGGCTGTAACACAAATGGATAAAATCATCGGCGACCCAAATAGGTTGGCTACGGTGGCAAAGGATTTTATAAACCATTATGAAAAGCGTATAGAAGAGGGTAGTACAGTGTGCGGCAAGGCAATGTTTGTTTGTTCTAATCGGCCTATAGCATACGAACTCTATAAAAAGATAATTGCTCTGCGACCGGAGTGGAAAGCGGAAAAAATCAAGATGATTATGACACGCTCAAAAGATGACGATGAGATACTTTATAATCTTTTGGGTAGTGATGATGATAGGAAGAAGCTCGACTCGGCTTTCAAAGATCCTGAGTCGGAGTTTAAGATCGCAATTGTTGTAGATATGTGGATTACTGGTTTTGATGTGCCGTGTCTGGATACGATGTATATTGATAAACCTTTGCAGAAACACACTCTAATCCAAACCATTTCGCGAGTGAACCGAGTATATGAGGGCAAGGAGAAGGGGTTGGTAGTAGATTACATCGGCATTAAGAGCAATATGAATAGTGCTTTAAAGCAGTATGCAGGTGGAAAAGATATTGATGACAATATAGAAACCATAGAGAAATCGCTAACTATGGTGAAGGATGAACTGGATATTCTGCGTAGAATGTTTGCCCGGTTCAACTACTCTAAGTTTTCTACAGGTACACCTTTAGAGCAACTTGACTGCCTTAAACAGGCCGCTGAGTTTGTGCAGCAAACCGAAAAGATGCAAACGCTCTTTATGGGGCACGTGGGAAAACTGAAGTCGGCATTCAATCTCTGCTCAAACCATAACGACATAAGCAAAGATGAGCGAGAAGATATCCATTTCTTTACCGGCGTTCGCTCTATAGTGTATAAACTCACAAAAGGTGAGGCACCAGATATTACTCAGATGAACAATCGTGTAAGCCAGATGATTCAAGAAGCGTTACAGTCTGAGGGGGTGGAGGAGGTAGCACAGGTGAATGCAGATACAAAAAACTTGGATTTGCTAAGTGAGGAGTATATGGCAAAACTTGAAAAACTTCAGTTGCCAAATATGAAAGTAAAGTTGATGGAGAAATTGCTGCGTACAGTTATCAGCGAGTTCAAGAAGGTGAATAAGATAAAAGGGGTTGATTTTACTAAGCGATTGAATGAGTTAGTGAGTAAATATAACGATAGAAGCGATAATGCTGTGTTTGCCCAAGAGGTGCTCAACGAAGTGGCAAAACAGATGGCAGAACTGCTCAAAGAGGTGAACAAAGAGAAGCAATCATTCAAGGAATTAGGCATAACCTATGAGGAAAAGGCTTTCTATGACATTCTTAAAGAGATTGCCCATAAGTTTGGCTTTGAGTATCCTGAGGATAAACTGCTTATGTTATCTGCCGCTGTAAAGAAGATGGTGGACGACAAGTCTAAATATACAGACTGGGCAAATCGTTCTGATATAAAGGCAGAGTTGCAGATGGATCTGATTCTGATTTTGGCTGAACACGGTTATCCTCCTGTTCCACAAGATGAGGTCTTTAAGGAAATTTTTGAGCAAGCCGAAAATTTCAAGAAATATGATATGGAAGCAGGCTATCCGCAGCTCGAAGAAAATGAATACCCAAGAATGGCAGCTGAGGGCACGGCTAAGTATTATAGAAAAAAGGATAAAAGTATCTGAGAGCTACTGTATATATCCAAAGCGTTTGAGTTCGCGCTTGTTTTCTCGCCACGAGGGCTCTACCTTAACAAAAATCTTGAGGAAAACCTTTCTCTCAAAGAATTTTTCCATATCTTTACGCGCCTGTGTTCCAACACGTTTGAGCGCCATGCCACGCTTGCCTATTATAATTCCTTTCTGCGATTCTCTAACAACATTTATTACTGCCTCTATTGAATACATTTCTTCCTCCTCAATGAAGTTCTCTATTACAACCTCTGTGCAGTATGGTATTTCCTTGCTGTAATTCTCCAGAATTTTTTCTCGCAATATTTCAGAAGCAAAAAAGCGTAAGTTCTTATCAGTTAGCACATCCCTGTCGTACCACGCATGCTGCTGCGGAAGTAAGGATATTATCTTGTTTAGAAGAATGTCTGTATTTATATTATTGAGGGCACTCATCGGAAGAATATCGGCCTTAGGTACAAGAGAATGCCATTTTTCAACCAGAGTATCAATAGTGTCTATGTTTGCTGTCTTGCCAAACAGAGTATCTATTTTATTCACTACAACAACTACCGGGCACGAAAGAAGATTCAGCTTGTCTATATATTCCTTATTTTTCTCAGAAGATTCATATACATCTGTAACATAGATAATTATATCAGCATCGCCGATAGCAGTATCTACAAACTTCATCATTGCCTCCTGCAACTCATAGGAAGGTTTGAGTATGCCCGGTGTATCTGAAAAAACTATCTGATAATCGCTGCCATTGACTATTCCCATAATACGGTGCCGAGTAGTCTGTGCCTTGGCTGTTACGATAGAAAGCTTTTCTCCAACAAGGGCATTCATCAGTGTAGATTTGCCCACATTGGGATTGCCAATGATATTTACAAAGCCTGAACGAATTATCTTGTCTTTCATGCAGTTATATGAGTTTTTACTACAAGCTACTCGTATGCTCCCATTCTAAGAATGGCTAACTCTTTGTCTGTTAGAAATCTCCACTGTCCTCTGCGAAGATTTTTCTTGGTAAGGCCGGCAAAGTAAACTCTATCTAACTTATCTACCCTGTATCCTAAACTCTCAAATATTCTCCTAACTATCCTGTTACGTCCGCTATGAATCTCCAAGCCTAACTGTGTCTGATCTCCATCTATGTAAGACATAGAATCTGCGTTTATAAATCCATCGTCGAGATAAATACCTTTAAGTATTTTTTCAAAGTCTGCCTGACTCAGTTTCCTATCCAAGAAAACATGATATATTTTCTTCTTGTTGTAAGAAGGATGTGTGAGTTTTTCCGTAAGTTCTCCATCGTTTGTAAGCAACAGTACTCCGGTAGTATCCCTATCCAAACGGCCTACCGGATATATTCTTTGAGGACACTTGCCTGCTATCAAATCCATAACAGTCTTACGGGCGTGAGGATCGTCTGTAGTGGTAACACAATTTTTTGGCTTATTCATTACTATGTAAACCTTCTCCTCTCCCTTTATAATCTGATTGTCGAAGCGCACCTCGTCGTTCTGAAAAACTTTGGTTCCTAATTCTGTAACAACCTGTCCATTAATAGAAATTAAGCCCTGCTGTATATATTCATCGGCCTCTCTTCTGGAACAAATTCCGGAATTTGCAATAAAACGGTTTAGGCGAACCCCAACTTCTCCGCTAATTTTTGGTTTGCGAGGTTTTGGGGTGTAAATCTGAGGTCGTGGTCGCTGTACTGCATTTACAATAGCCCTGTCTTCTAACTGACTACGCACTTCTTCAAACTGTTTGCGTGTACGCTTAATCCTTGTTGGGGCAGGTGATGCACTTGATGTTCGGCGTGATGTTGCCCCTGATGCTCGGCGAGGGGCTGAACCCGAAGCCCTGCGAGGGGCTGAACCGGATGTTACTCCTGATATTCTCTTAGAAACAGTTCCTAAAGCCCTGCCAGATGTTGCACTTGACGCCCTGCGTGATGTTGCACTTGACGCCCTGCGTGATGTTGCCCCTGCTGCCCTGCGAGGTGATGGGCTTGAAGCCGCTACTGACGCTCGGCGTGATGTTGCTCCAAACGCTCTGCGTGATGCTGAGCCCGAAGCCCTGCGAGGGGATGAACCGGAAGCCCTGCGAGGGGATGAACCGGATGTTACTCCTGATATTCTCTTAGAAACAGTTCCTAAAGCCCTGCCAGATGTTGTACTTGATGCTCTGCGTGGGGCGGCTCCCGATGCTCTGCGAGGTGATGGGCTTGAACCCGCTCCAAACGCTCTGCGTGATGCTGAGCCAGATGCTGCACCTGAACCTTTTTTTACCGCTGTGCCTCTTGCAGATTTTCTGCTCTCTCTGAAAGCAGACCTTCCCATTTTTTCTGTTTTTGTCATAATCTATTTGCTTACAGCGGCAAATATAAGCGATTTTTTCCTACTTTTACCCGTCTAAAACTGTGGGTATGGATATTCTAAAATTTTTAAAGAAGTCTCCGGTAGTGCGAGAGAACATAAAGGTTGCGTTCAAATCTATCAAGAGTAACAAGCTCAGGAGTACCCTGACTATACTCATGATAGCTGTAGGAATAACTTCTCTACTTGGTATATTAACAGCAACAGAAGCTCTTAAACACAGAGTCAATGAGAGTTTTGCCTCTATTGGTGCACAGTCTTTCTTCATACGCTCAGACTTCCGTTCTTCCGGCGAAAGAACCGGGCGCATACGCAATAACAGTCAAATCAATTTTTTTCAGGCCACTTCTTTTAAGGAGAGTTTTTCGCCCAGTATCCCATGCGTTGTTACCATATACTCGCGCCTAAATGGCACCGCTATAAAAAGAGGTGAGAAAAGCACAAGCCCTAACTCTAATGTTTTCATAGCAGATGAAGATTATATAGATTTCAACAGCTACAACGTAGCTAAGGGAAGAGCCTTGATAACGAAAGATATTTTAAATGCGGCTTATGTGTGTGTAATAGGAAATTCTATTGCAAGTACCTTATTCGACTCAAAGGAACAGGTAATAAATGCCAATATAAATATCAATGGAGCTTCGTATTTGGTGGTAGGTGTATTGGAAAAATCATCTGCAGGCGGAATGATGGGCGGTATAGATCAGTCTGTTATTATACCTGTTTCAAATGGCAGAAGCAGATTTTCTGCCAATTCTTTTACTGTAGGCATAAGGCCAAAAGCTTATCAAACAGCAATGCAGAACTTGTACGATGAGGCAGAGAGTGCATTCCGCTCAATCAGAAGGCTTACTCCTGAAGATGAAACAGATTTTAACATAAGTTACAACGAAACCATGGCAAACAGTGCCAACAGCACAATGAGCACTATAACTCTTATTGCCGGCATCATAGGTTTAATCACGCTCCTTGGAGCCTCTATCGGGCTAATGAACATAATGTTAGTTTCTGTTAAGGAGAGAACTTCGGAAATAGGTACCAGAAAAGCATTGGGAGCCTCATCTGGCATAATAAAGCAACAGTTTCTGGTAGAGTCTATTACCATTGCTCAAATAGGCTGCCTCATAGGAATAGTACTTGGGGTAGCTGCCGGTGCAGGCGTGGCTGCCTTAATGCAAGCCTCTTTTGTTATGCCGTGGTTTTGGATTATTGTAGCAGTCTTGATATGTGTTGCAGTTGGAATGGCCAGTGGTTATCTGCCGGCAAAAAATGCTGCCGCCTTAGATCCTATAGAAGCACTTAGATATGAATAATAACCCCGATATACAGTTTGCCTCTCCAGAAAAAATAAAAAAATTTCAGGAGGATAGATTGGCCAACACCATAAATTATGTAGCCGAAAAATCCCCATACTATAAGAGGTTATTCCAAATTAACGGAATAAAGCCGGAGCAAATCAAAACAATAGAAGATCTCCAAAAGATTCCTCTTACCGGCAAGAGAGAACTGCAAAATTTTGGCAAAGATTTTTTCTGCACTCCAGCGGTAGATATAATAGACTATGTTACAACCTCCGGCACTCTTGGAGAACCGGTTACGGTGGCTCTCACAGAAGAAGACCTGCAAAGGTTAGCTTATAATGAGTACCTTTCCTTTACTACAACGGGAGTAGATAAAAACGATATTATGCAACTCATGACCACTTTAGACAGACGCTTTATGGCCGGTTTTGCATACTACATGGGAGCCAGAAGCATTGGGTGTGGCATAGTAAGGGTAGGCAACGGTATTCCTCAACTGCAATGGGATACTATCAACAGAATAAATCCAACTTTCTGTATGGTAGTACCTTCTTTTATACTCAAACTCATAGAATATGCTAAAGAAAATGGCATAGACTACAGAAAAAGCTCGCTCAAAAAAGCTGTATGTATTGGAGAAGTGCTTAGAGACAACAATTTTAACCTCAGCAAACTTGGGCAAAGAATTCATGAAGAGTGGCCAGAACTGGAACTGTTTACCACATACGCCTCTACCGAAATGCAGTCTTCTTTTACAGAATGTAAGTGCCACTGTGGCGGACATCTTCAGCCAGAGCTTATAATTGTAGAGTTTTTAGACGAAAACGCCAATCCGGTACCCGAAGGCACGCCCGGAGAAGTTACTATTACAACATTAGGAATAACCGGTATGCCTTTGGTAAGATTCCGCACCGGAGACATCTGCGACCGCTCTTCCGAGCCATGTGCCTGTGGCAGAAATACTATAAGACTTAAACCTGTTGTTGGCCGTATGAGCCACATGATTAAGTATAAAGGCACTACCCTTTATCCGCCGGCCCTAAACGATATCTTAGACAACATTCCTTCTATCACAAACTACATTATAGAAGTTTATACAAACACCCTCGGAACAGACAGCATAAGAGTGCGAATTGCAACTTCAGACAAATCTGAGGAGTTCATTAAAAGCGTCAAAGATAGTTTCCGCTCCAAAATCAGGGTGGCGCCAGATATATCCATTGAACCGGAAGAACTGCTCCAGAAGGTTATATACCCTCCTATGAGCCGCAAACCGATAAAGTTTGTAGATCTTAGAGACAAATAGCCTTTACCATTTTTTTGTAACTTTGCACACACTAAAAACAAGAGAAGAATGGCAGAAGATAGAGACGATATTTATACTGGAGAATCGCAAGGTAAGTTTTCTAAATTGTTCAAAGAAGGAGATAACAAGCACAGATTGCCAGGTATGTACAAAAACTGGTTTCTGGACTATGCCTCCTACGTTATATTAGACCGAGCCGTACCACATCTCGAAGATGGTCTAAAGCCTGTACAGAGGAGAATATTGCATGCTATGCGCACTATTCACGATGGCTCTCTGAGAAAGGTGGCAACCATAGTGGGAGAGGCCATGAAGTACCACCCACATGGCGATGCTTCCATCAAAGACGCTCTGGTACAAATGGGGCAGAAAAACCTTCTGATTGAGTGCCAGGGAAACTGGGGCAATACCATCACAGGAGATGGAGCCGCTGCTGCCCGATACATAGAAGGCAGGCTTTCTAATTTTGCAATAGATGTTGTTTTTAATCCAAAAACAACAGAATGGATGAACTCCTACGATGGGAGGAGCAAAGAACCTATAACGCTTCCTGTAAAATTTCCACTCGTACTCCATCAGGGAGCGGAGGGAATTGCGGTAGGTCTCAACTGTAAAATACTGCCACACAACTTTAACGAGCTTATAGATGCCTCAATAGCTTTTCTGAAAGGAGAAGAGTTTCAGCTTTATCCCGATTTTCCTTCTGGCGGAATTATGGACGTCAGCCGCTATGCCGATGGCAAGAGAGGCGGGCAAGTTATCGTAAGAGCCAGAATATCAAAAACAGACAAAAAAACTCTCGTAATAACCGAACTGCCCTACGGCAAGAACTCCGACAATATCCGTAAAAGCATAGCCGCTGCAAGCGATAAAGGCAAAATAAAGGTTAAGAAGGTAGAAGACCTCTCCAGCCAAAGTGTTAACATTGTGGTTACTTTAGCTCCGGGAGAATCGCCCGATAAAACCATAGATGCCCTCTACGCCTTTACAGACTGTCAGGTTTCCATCAATCCGAACACGTGCGTAATAAAAGACAATAAACCCCACTTTATGACCGTGTCGGATGTGTTAAAAATAAGCACACTAAGAACAAAAGACCTGATTCGCCGAGAAATAGAAATACGGTTAGATGAATTGGAAAATACTTGGCACTCCCTATCTCTGGAAAAGATATTCTTTGAAGAAGGCAAATATAAGATGTTGGAAGAGAAAAAAACCAAGAGTTGGGAAGCTCAGGTAGCAGAGATTCATAAAGCCTTAAAGGAGTATGAAAACCTTTTACATCAAGAAGTTACAAAAGAAGACGTTTTAAAACTCGTAGAAAAGCCGGTTAGAAAAATATCTCGTTTCGATATTAAAGAGTGCATCAACAAACTGAACAATGTTGAGAAAGAGATAGCCAAGCTAAACAAGAACCTTAAAAACTTAACACAGGTAACTATAGAATACTTCCAGAGTATTAAGGAAAAATATGGCGAGGCCTATCCGAGGAATACAGAAATTTCAAATTTAGAAACCATTCAAGTAGCAAGAGTGGCGGTTGCTAATGCCAAACTATATGCAAACTTAGAAGAAGGCTTCATTGGAATGGATCTGAAGAAAGGCGATAATGCAGAGTTTATATGCAATTGTTCCGATATAGACGATATTATAGTATTCTTGCAGAACGGCAAATATATTGTAACAAAAATATCAGACAAAGCTTTTGTAGGCAAAGGTATAATTCATGTAGCTGTTTTCCAGAAGAATAACCTGAGAACCATATACAACGCCATTTACAGAGACGGCAAGCAAGGCAACTACTACGTAAAGAGATTTGCCGTAACCTCCGTTACCAGAGACAAAGAGTACAACCTCACAATGGGAACTCCCGATTCTAAGGTTATGTGGTTTACCGCCAATCCTAATGGCGAGGCAGAAACAGTAAGAATTCATCTAAAGCCGCTTCCTAAGCTAAAGAAGCTTGTACTCGACTATAATTTTGCATCTCTATCTATAAAAGGGCGCACGAGCAGGGGGAATCTTTTAACCAAAAATCCTGTAAGCAAGATAACCCTCAAATCTAAAGGAGGTTCTACAATAGGCGATAAGCCACTGTGGTTTGATACAGATGTAAACCGCCTAAACGAAGACAAGCGCGGGCTGTATCTTGGCAGATTCAAAGACGAAGACAAAATTTTGGTAGTTTACAAGAACGGTACATATATAACCAGCAGCCAAGATCTTAGTAACCACTACGAAGGAGACATATTGCTGATAGAAAAATTTGATCCGGCTAAAGTATTTGCAG
Source organism: Bacteroidales bacterium UBA3709 (assembly GCA_002372015.1). Classification (GTDB taxonomy): domain Bacteria; phylum Bacteroidota; class Bacteroidia; order Bacteroidales; family UBA932; genus Egerieousia. The sequence continues at coordinate 16,759 of DFIA01000048.1, forward strand.
CCGTCTATTACGATTCCGAATCTGCTAAGTATTACCTGAAACGATTTGTGTTTGAGGCAAACAACAACCCTTCTAACTTGTTTATAAGCGAAGCAGAAGGCTCGTTCCTTTCTGCACTTACCGGCAAAAAAGGCAGCCAGGCAGTTATTCAGTTCGGCGGCAAACACGAAGGCAGGGGCAATGAAGCTGTGGGAGTAGATACTTTTATAGCAGAAAAAGGCTGGAAGGCTAAAGGAAAACGGCTCACCCAATTTGAGGTAGAGAAAGTTGTGCTGATAGAGCCACCTGTTTTAGAAGACGAAGAAGAAAATGTTCCCGATTTTCCGGATGTAGATATGCCAAATGCAGACCTACCTGAAGATGAAGACTTTTCTGGAGATATACAAGACGACGAACCTACTCTATTCTGATATAAATATCTACTGCTATGATAGTGGCGCTATGTGGATTCATGACTGCCGGCAAAACTCTTGCCGGAGTGGCTCTTTCTGAAAAAACAGGCCGAAAGGTAATAGACTTGGATAAGTATATAGAGCATAAAGAAGGGCTGGATATGGAAACCATATTCAAAGAAAAAGGAGAAGATTATTTTAGAAAAACAGAAGAGTTCTCTCTTAAAGAAATAGTTGAGAAAGAAGATAATATAATACTTTCGTTAGGAGGTGGTACCCCCATGAATCCTATATGCAGGCAAATACTGAAAACAAAAACCAAATGCTTCTTTCTCACATGTTCTCCAAGAGTTTTGGCCAGCAGAATGTTGCTATTGCAAAAAGGCAGACCGCTTGTAAAAAACCTATTGGCAGAACATAAAGAAGCCACCCAAAAAGAAAAGCTGAACATTCTCAAAAACTGGGCTGTAAAACTGATGGAAGAAAGAGAACCGCTATATATGCAATGCTCTGTAAAAAAAATAGATACAACTGTATGGGATGTAGAGGCTATTACAGATAAAATACTTTCGTTTTCACGCAACTTTTCTCGCCATGGCAAA
>DFIA01000053.1 GCA_002372015.1 Bacteroidales bacterium UBA3709
CTATGTATTGCCGCCACTGCACCCGCAGAAGATTTGCAGGTCAGAAGGATGCTGCTACATCGATGGACAATGTAGAGAAGGCTATAGAATACATAAAGAATACTCCTCAGGTTAGAGATGTATTGCTTTCTGGAGGAGATGCTCTTATGGTAACAGACGATAGGCTTGAGTATATAATTAAAAAGCTCCGAGCTATAAAGCATGTTGAGATTATCAGAATCGGAACACGCACTCCTGTTGTTTGTCCGCAGAGAATAACCCCGGAACTTTGTAATATGCTGAAGAAGTATCATCCGATATGGCTCAATACGCACTTCAATCACCCGCAAGAGGTAACGGCAGAGAGTGCGGCTGCATGTGCAAGGCTTGCAGATGCAGGTGTTCCACTCGGAAATCAGTCTGTATTGCTCAGAGGAGTAAATGATTGCGTAAATGTAATGAAGAAGCTCGTTCACGAGTTGGTTAAAATGAGAGTTAGACCATATTACATTTATCAATGCGATTTGTCGCTGGGTCTGGAGCACTTCCGTACCCCTGTTTCTAAGGGCATAGAGATAATAGAGGGTCTTAGAGGACATACAAGCGGGTATGCGGTACCTACATTTGTAGTGGATGCTCCCGGCGGAGGCGGAAAGACTCCTGTTATGCCTAATTATATTATTTCTCAGGCTCCTGGAAAGGTGGTGCTCAGAAATTATGAAGGTGTTATTACTACTTACTCAGAACCAGACGACTATAAGCAGGAAAAGTGTAATTGCAAGTATTGCAAACAGAACAAAGAAAATGAGGGTGTGGTAGCACTGCTCCAAGGTCATCAGATGACTATTCAGCCGGCTCATCTTGCAAGAGAAGACAGAGCTGTAAAGTATCGCTCTAAACTTAGCAAAAAGGGTTCTAAGAAAAAGTAACAACCTGCACACATGTCTTTTATTACTGAAATACAGACATTCAAAAGCCTGTCTATAGTTGGGCTTGAGAAGAACACTGGAAAGACTGTGTGTTTGAATTATATCCTGAAAAGGTTGCCGCTGCAGTTCAGTGTAGCGGTAACCTCCATCGGGATAGACGGAGAGAGTAAAGATCAGGTTACCGGAACTTTCAAACCCGAGATAATACTTAGAGAGGGTACCATATTTTCTACATCTGAGTCTTACTATATGCGTAGGCAGCTTCTTAGCGAATTGTTAGAAATAACAGACGAACGAAGCTCGTTGGGAAGAATAGTTACAGCTAAAGTATTGAGACAGGGCAAGGTGCTGCTTAGCGGTCCTTCATCTTCGCAAGCTTTGGCAAGGTGGATAGATAACGTGAGTAAGTATGGAGCAAAGCTCACGATAGTAGATGGGGCTCTTTCCAGACTGAGCAGCGCATCTCCGGTAATTAGTGAAAGTCTGATACTTACTACTGGTGCAGCGTATTCGGCAGATATGGCTACACTCGTTCGGAGAACAAAGTTTATAGTGGAATTAGTGCGTTTGGATAAGGCTTGTGAAAAGGTTTGCACAGCATTTTATGAAAAAGAGAAAGGAGTGTGGGGGTTAGATTTAGATGGGAATATTATTGATTTTCAGATAGAATCCTCTCTTACCATAGATAAAATAAAAGAAGACCTAACAGAAAGAACGGTTGCTGTTTTTATAGCAGGGGCCTTAACAGACAGATTTTTAGAGTTTATCTGCAATTCAAAAAGAGTAGGTGAGATAGAGATTGTGGTGGGAGATTTTACAAAAATATTTGTTTCGGAAGAGCTATACAGGGTTTTTCGGAAAAAAGGCGGGAGACTCAGTGTTCTACGAACAAGCAAACTCATAGCAGTTTGTGTAAATCCAACGAGCCCCAGAGGTATTGTGCTCGATTCGGATATTTTATGCAAGAAAATGCACGAGGCTATTAAAGTGCCTGTATATGACATAGTTAAAAATGTAGATAGTGTTTGATGTTATTTAGAGAAATACTCGACATACCTTGCGGAATTAGATTTATGCTGGAGAACCTGAATTTACAGTCGTCTTACAGCAGAAATCTGTTGCTACATTCTCCAATGATGGTTGTAAAGGAGGATATTGAGAGAACTTACTCCATATTATCTTCTTGTTACAGCAGGCTGTATTCGGATGGAGGAGCCAATACTTCATCATCTTTAGCAGCACTCAAACATCGGCTTATGGGCCTCAGAGATATTACTGGAACCTTAGGACGACTTCAAAGAGGGGTGATATTAGATGATGTTGATTTATTTGAAATCAAATATACTGCTATACTTGCCGGTTATGTAAGGGAGGCTGTTTACAACATGGAGTTGGAAGGAGTAGATATTCCAGACTTAGGGAAAGTTATATCCGTTTTAGACCCCGATGGAATGTTGATAGAGAGTTTTTATGTGTACGACTCGTATTCCAAGGAACTTGGGAGGATAAGAGCAGATATAAGAGGGCTGCAGGGCTTATCAAATCCAACAGGTATAACTCAAGACCGCTTGTTGGAACTATTGGAAAAAGAGCGGCTTTTAGAAAGGGATATAAGAGAAAATCTCTCTGCCATACTAAAGAATCATATTACTGAAATAAAGGCGGCTATGGATGCCATGGGCTATTTAGATTTGCTTTTAGCCAAGTGTTTGCAAATAAAAACAATAGGGCTTTGTATTCCGGCCGTATCAGGAGATTCTACAACTCAATACAGGGGAATGTTCCATCCTTATGTGGTACACTTGTATGAAAAAGAGAATACTACAGCCACACATAAGAAAACTTTTCAGCCGATTGATATAAAGTTTGGTATAGAAAGCCTCTCTATCATCGGTGCCAATATGGGAGGAAAGAGTGTGGTGCTAAAAATGACAGCCCTGAATCAGCTATTGTTCCAATTTGGCTTTGGTGTAGCTGCTCAAAATGCAGTTATTGATATAAAGGAAGAAATAAGGCTTTGTATAGGCGATGATCAGGATTTACATTCCGGTTTATCTTCTTTTGCAGGCGAGGTTAAGGCCATAGACGATGTTATTAAAAGGATAAATGTGGGTGAAAAGATGCTTGCACTCATAGATGAACCTGCAAGAACTACTAATCCTATAGAAGGTACTGCACTTGTAACAGCCCTCTTAGATATTCTGAGAGGTAAAAACTTGTCTTTGCTGTTAACAACTCACTACAATATATCAGGCGACTTCTTTCGCAGGCTTAGGGTTAGAGGGCTTGTGGACGGCAAGATGGATTACACGCTTGTAGAAACTACTGAGGGCGAAATACCGCAAGAAGCTATAAATGTGGCCCGTAGTCTTGGGGTAGATGAACTTTGGCTAACCAAAGCAGAACAGATACTTAAAACTTAATAATAAATACTTCACAATAAACAGACTTAATATGCAGAGTAAAGTAGGTTTAGATTTTGAAAAAGTGCGTCTCGCAAAATCTTTGGCAGAGAAAGTTGCGGTTGAGGTGCAGGCTTTTGTGGAGCGTTATACTACAGTAGCAACGGAGAGAACTATTGCTCGCGCCTTAGGCATAGACGGCATAGACGAAAGCAACGTTCCGCTTCCTAATGTTATTGTAGATTTGCTCAAGGAGAAAGGGGTGCTCTCACAAGGCGTTATGTTTTACATTGCAAATGCAATGTTAAGTACCGGACTTTCTCCACAGCAGATAGCAGAGAAGGTGGCTAAGGAGGGTTTTGATATTACAAAAGAGGCTAAGGTTACAAATTCGGTACAACTCGAAGCCGCTGTTAAACCAGTGATAGATGCTACAATAGAAAGAATACGTACAAGGAGATTGCGTAGAGAAAAATATGTGGCTGAATATGGTGAAGACCGTGCTCGCCCGTACATATATGTTATTGTAGCAACAGGAAATATTTACGAAGATGTAATTCAGGCACAAGCTGCAGCCAGACAGGGAGCAGATATTATAGCAGTTATACGAACAACAGGCCAAAGCCTTTTAGACTATGTGCCTTATGGTGCTACTACAGAGGGATTTGGAGGAACTTTTGCAACACAGGAGAATTTTCGCATTATGCGTAAAGCCTTGGATGAGGTTGGAGAAGAACTTCACAGATATATTCGTCTTTGCAACTACTGTTCAGGGCTTTGTATGCCGGAGATTGCAATTATGGGGGCATTGGAAGGATTGGATGTTATGCTTAACGATGCTCTTTACGGTATCTTGTTCCGCGATATAAATATGCAGCGTACCCTGATAGACCAATATTTTTCCAGAATAATAAATGGCTTTGCAGGTGTGATAATAAATACTGGAGAGGATAACTACCTTACAACTGCAGATGCTATAGAAGCAGCTCATACTGTATTGGCTTCGGATCTCATAAATGAGCAATTGGCGTTATTTGCAGGATTGCCGGAAGAACAGATGGGGCTTGGGCACGCATTTGAAATGGATCCTATGCATAAAAATGGCTTCTTGTTAGAACTTGCTCAGGCTCAGATGACAAGAGAAATATTTCCAAAGGCGCCTCTTAAATATATGCCACCTACAAAGTTTATGACAGGCAATATTTTTAGAGGCCACATACAGGATGCGTTGTTCAATATCATAGGTATATGGACACATCAGGGTCTCCAGCTGCTGGGCATGCCAACAGAGGCAATACACACTCCTTTTATGAGCGATCGTTTCCTTTCTATCGAGAATGCCAACTATATATTCAACAATATGCATGATATAGGAGAAGAGGTAGAGTTTAAGGAAGGAGGAATTATTAGAACCAGAGCTAAAGAGGTATTAGATAATGCCATATCTCTGTTAAAAGACATGACCAGCGAAGGCTTATTCAACACTTTAGAGCAAGGTAAATTTGGCGATGTAAAGAGGCCTAAGAATGGAGGGAAGGGGCTTGATGGAGTTACCGAAAAGGGTGCTAACTATATGAATCCGTTTATAGAATTGATGAAAGGGAGGAAATAATTATGAGTGAAGGCTTATATTCAATGGAGGCTAAGAATTATGATAAAACTCTTGACCTTAAAAAAGTAAAACCGTACGGCGATACTATGAATGACGGAAAGGTACAACTTAGCTTTACCCTTCCGGTGCCTGCCGGCCCAGAGGCAGTTGAGGCAGCAAAGCAACTTTTGAAAAAAATGGGTTTTGAGAATCCTTTGGTGGTGTTCTCTCAAGAGCTCACACCAGGATTTACATTTTTCAATTGCTATGGTAGCTCTACATTAACAGTAAACTACTCAGATATTTATGTACCTAAGGTAGAAACTAAGGTAATGAGCATGGAGGCTTGTGATGAATTTATCAGCGAGAATATAGGTAGGCCGCTGGTAGTGGTGGGAGCAAGTACCGGAACAGATGCTCATACTGTAGGTATTGATGCCATAATGAATATGAAAGGTTATGCCGGGCATTACGGCCTTGAAAGATACCGAATGATAGAAGCTTATAACCTTGGAAGCCAGGTGCCTAATGAGGAATTTCTTGCAAAGGCCATAGAACTGAAGGCAGATGCACTGCTTGTGAGCCAAACGGTAACTCAGAAAGATGTACATATCCAGAATCTTACCAACTTGATAGAGTTAATGGATGCCGAGGGTTTGAGAGATCAAATGATAGTTGTATGTGGCGGAGCACGTATAAGTCATGAGCTTGCAAAAGAGTTAGGCTACGATGCCGGCTTTGGCTCAAACACATACGCAGATGATGTGGCAAGTTTTATAGCCGAAGAATTTGTTAAAAGAAATAAAAAATAACTAACATATTATTAATTAAATATCGGGATTATGGATAAACAGCAAATTAGAGAGTTTATTGCTAAGCGTGCCGCCTTGGAAGTAAAGGATGGCGACGTGGTAAATCTGGGTATAGGGCTTCCTACCCTAATTCCTAATTACCTTCCGGAGGGAGTTTCTGTTACAATCCAGTCTGAGAACGGATGTCTTGGAATGGAGGCAGATCCAGCACTCTCTGGAGGCGAAAGAGACACTCACTGGATAGATGCTGGTGGCGGCTACATTTCTTATGAGGCCGGTGCTGCTTCTTTTGACTCAGCCACAAGTTTTGGAATGGTTAGAGGAGGACATATCAATGTAACTTTCCTCGGAGCACTTGAAGTTGATGAGAAAGGTAACCTTGCCAACTGGATTATTCCTGGAAAGAAGGCTCCTGGGATGGGTGGTGCTATGGATCTTTTAGTAGGCGCCAATAAAGTTATACTCACAATGGAACATACCGCAAAGGGCGCTCCTAAAATTTTGAAACAGTGTCGCTTACCTCTTACTGCAGCCGGCCAGGTAAATATGATTATTACAGAAATGGGGGTTATGAATATTACACCGGAAGGAATAGTTTTAACGGAAATTAATCCGGAATTTACGGTAGAACAGATTCAGGCTGCTACAGAGGCTAAACTTATTGTTTCACCTAATTTGAAAAAAATTGCATAAATGCTTTTTTGATGAGCCAAACGAGCAAAACTTTATTTTTGCTTTGCTATGGCAAAAAGTTGCATGAATATGACCATTTAAATTTTAAGATATGGATTTTGAACTTACTAAATCTCAGAAATTGTTTCAGCAGATGATACGGGAGTTTGCAGAAAAAGAGGTTAAACCCATTGCTGCTCAGGTAGATGAGGAAGAAAAATTTCCTGCTGACAATGTAAAGAAACTCGCAAAACTTGGAGTTTTAGGTATTCCTACACCAAAGGTTTACGGTGGTGCCGGTGGCGACCACGTAATGTACACTGTTGCGGTAGAAGAATTGTCGAGAGTTTGTGCTACCACTGGTGTTATAGTTTCTGCACATACATCTCTTTGCGAGGATGCTATTCTTGATAACGGTACAGAAGAACAGAAGCAAAAATATTTACCTAAGCTGGCCAGCGGAGAATGGATAGGGGCCTTTGGTCTTACCGAGCCTAATGCAGGTACAGATGCTTCTGCACAGCAGACGACAGCCGTTGCAGATGGAGATTACTATATACTTAACGGTACAAAGATATTTATTACCAATGCCGGCGAGGCCGATGTTTATGTGGTAGCCACAATGACAGACAAGTCTAAAGGTAATAAGGGTATCACAACATTTATAGTAGAGGCCACCACTCCCGGATTTACTATCGGTAAAAAGGAGCATAAGATGGGAATCAGGGGCAGTGCTACATGCGAACTTATTTTTGAAAATTGCAGGGTGCATAAATCAAATATGTTAGGCTCGCTTGGCGGAGGTTTTGCTGTGGCAATGAAGACTCTCGATGGGGGCCGTATTGGTATAGCAGCCCAGGCTTTGGGTATAGCACAGGGAGCTATGGATGAAACAGTAAAATACTGTAAAGAAAGAAAACAGTTTGGCAAATCTCTATCTCAATTCCAAAATACTCAATTCCAGTTGGCAGATCTTCAGACTAAAATAGAGGCTTCCAGATATTTAGTTAGGGCTGCAGCATGGAAGAAAGATCAGGGCATGCCTTTTAGTGCAGATGCTGCAATGGCAAAACTGTTTGCTGCTGAAACTGCCATGGAAATGACTACTAAGGCTGTTCAGTTCCACGGAGGATATGGTTATACAAGAGAATATCCGGTTGAAAGAATGATGCGCGATGCAAAAATCACCGAAATCTATGAAGGAACTTCGGAAGTTCAGCGAATGGTTATAGCCGGTAAATTGTTTAAGAAGTAAAAGAAAAGATTATGAATATAGTAGTTTGTGTAAAACAAGTGCCGGATACAACAGTTGTAAAAATTGATCCGGTAAAGAATACTCTGATACGAGAGGGGGTTCCTTCTATCATGAATCCAGATGATAAAGGTGGCTTAGAATTGGCTCTACAACTTAAAGAAAAATGCGGTGCAAATGTTACAGTAATAACAATGGGCCCACCTCAAGCCGACCTTGTATTAAGAGAAGCTTTTGCAATGGGTGCTGATAGGGCTATCCTGCTTACAGACAGAGCTTTTGCTGGAGCTGATACTTTGGCAACATCTAATGCTTTGGCAGGTGCTATGAAGGTTATTCCTTACGATTTAATCATAACCGGTAGGCAGGCTATAGATGGAGATACTGCTCAGGTAGGACCGGAAATGGCAGAACATTTAGATCTCCCACAAGTATCGTATGTAGTTGACTGCGAGTATAAAGGTGATAACGCCTATAGAGTGAAGAAAGAAACAGAGGATGGTTATGAGATACTTGATGTAGAAGGCCCTGCTGTATTTACAGTATTGGCATCTGGATATAAAGCCCGTTATATGAATGTAGGAGGTATTGTAGATGCCTTTGAGCGCGAAGTTGAAATATGGCCGGCTTCAAAACTTGACATAGACTCGGCTAAGTTAGGTCTTAAAGGTTCACCAACCAAAGTAAAGCAAGCTTTCCCTAAGCAGACAAAAGCTGCAGGTCAGGTTTATGAGGTAGATGCTGAGCAGGCTGTTGATGTAATCATCTCTAAGATGAGGGAGAAATTTATAATTTAATTGCCTAATACTGAAAGATATGAATAAAGCAGATTATAAAGGCGTATATGTTTTCGCCGAGCAGAGAGACGGGAAAATCCAGTCTGTAGCATTAGAACTTTTAGGCAAGGCGAGAGTTCTTGCAGATAATCTTGGAGAACAGGTTGTAGCTTTATATCCTGGCTATAAAAATACAGAGAATGCTAAGGAGCTGATAGCTTGGGGAGCCGACAAGGTTGTAGTTATGGACGCTCCCGAACTGGAACATTATCTTACCGAACAATATTCACAGGCCATGAGCCAGGCCATAGATCACTATAAGCCTAGTATTGTATTGCTTGGAGCTACTACTATTGGAAGAGATTTAGGACCAAGACTTGCTTCCAGACTCGCAACAGGTCTTACAGCAGACTGTACTTCATTAGATATATCTCCGGAAAGAGAACTTCTTATGACTCGTCCGGCTTTTGGCGGCAACCTGATGGCTACCATTATGTGTACAGAACACAGGCCTCAAATGTCAACCGTGCGTCCTGGCGTTATGCAAAAGGGTACAAAAGATGAGAATCGTAAGGGAGAGATAGATAACTTCACCCCAACTTTCAATACGTCTAAATTTAAAGTGAGATTGGTAGAGAAGGTGAGGGAGAATAAGGGGAAGACCGATATTACTGAGGCAAAAATTCTTGTTTCCGGTGGTCGTGGTGTGGGTAATCCCGATGGTTTTGCCAAACTTCAGGCTTTGGCAGATGTTGTGGGTGCTCAGGTTTCATCTTCGCGTGCAATGGTAGATGCCGGAGTTATGCCACACGATGTTCAGGTAGGGCAGACAGGCAAAACAGTTCGTCCTGCACTTTATTTGGCGTGCGGTATTTCGGGAGCCATCCAACATCTTGCAGGTATGGAGGAGAGCGATTTTATCATAGCCATCAACAAAGACAAGTTTGCTCCTATATTTGGAGTGGCTGATGTGGGAATAGTAGGCGATGTACATAAAATTGTTCCAATGCTCACCGAAAAACTCTCTAAATTGATAGCCAAGAAATAGGCTAATAACCAAAAGATTCCCCCGAAAGTTCAGCAGGCAGCTAACTTTTGGGGGACTTTTCTTTTTTATGCCTATCTTTGTTCTATGGAATGGTTGCAGAGTTTAGGGTTACTTGGCCTTTTCATAGGCAGTTTTCTGGCGGCTACAATAATCCCTTTCAGTTCCGATATATTGTTTGTGGGAGCCTTAGCCACAACCAAACGTACAGCGGCCTGTCTTATAGCTGCCACTCTTGGCAGTTGGATAGGTAGTCTGGTAACTTACGAAATGGGGAGGTTAGGAAAGTGGGAATGGATAGAAAAGTGGCTTAAAATCTCTCCAGATAAATTGGAAAAACAGCATAGATTTATAGTAAAATATGGTGTTTGGCTGGCCTTGGTAGCCTGGTTGCCTTTTGTTGGAGATGTAATGGTATTGGGGCTTGGGTTTTATCGTACTCAGCGTTTGTGGACCTATCTGCTTCTTCTTATAGGTAAGTTTCTGCGATATATGTTCTGGGTTTTGATAATGCCATAAAAAAATATTCTGAATGTAAAATTTCAAATTGTTTTCAGATTTTATCCGTAAACTTGTGCCCGTATTTTTGTAGGCACTATAATGAAAGCATTACACATAATCACTCCCGTAAAAAATTCTATAGACACAGCTATAGAAACTATAGATGCAGTATTAGCTTCAAACATTAGTATTCCGTTTATTTATACGGTTTATAATGATTACTCTACTCCGGAAAATACCGCCATTCTTGAGAAAAAATGTAAAGATACCGGTGGTTTTCAATTGGTTAATATAAGTGATCTTTCCTCCAATCCTTCGCCTAATTATGATCTGGTCTTAAAAATGGCCCAAAGAGAGGCTCTGGCTGCAGAAGCAGGATTGCTTATTATTGAGAGTGATGTAACTTTTGCTCCCGATACTATTCAACGTCTTTTAGATGAGGTTGGCGGGCTGCCTTTGTGTGGAATGGCAGCCGCTGTAACTGTGGATGAGAGAGGGGTTATAAATTATCCATACGAGTATGCCATAAATTATGAAAAGAGAATAATAGACTGTAACCGTGTATTCTCTTTCTGTTTTACCTTGCTTACATGCAATCTGTTAAAAGCCATAGACTTTAATCAATTCGACAGAAGTCGCAGTTATTTTGATGCGGTGCTTACGAGGCTTTCTTTGGAACATGGTTTTAAGAACTATCTGTTTAATACTTTACCGGTATTGCATAGGCCTCATTCAAGCAGACCTTGGCGTAAAATTAAAGAGAAAAATATTCTACAATACTACTATCTTAAACTGACCGGCAGATTGCGTTTAATGAAAGCTTAGCATAAAGATTTTTGTCTGGCACTAAGCAACCGCTTTGCTAAATTTTTGTTACAAAGCCATAGAAAAAGAGGTTGTCTGAGAACATTCCTCACGGCTATGCTTTTACTTTGCTATGCGAAAGGTTGCGAGAAACTTTTCGATAAGTCAACTGGTTAAAGAGATGCTTGCATATCTTTGACATGACGAGAAAAGTTGCAGTAAAAAGTTGCATGAAAGTGAACATTATATTAATATTTAAAACTGTAAGATTATGAAAAAAGTATTGTTTATTGCTGTTGCAGTTATAGCATTTGTAGCTTGCAATAATAGCAAGAAAGAGAATGTAGAGGAAATTGTAGAAGCTACAGAGGCTACGGTAGTAGAAGTAGCACCCGTAGAAGAGGCTGCAGAAGATGCTGCTAAACAAGTAGAAGATGCTGTTAATAAGGTAGAAGAGCAGGCTACTGGAGTAGTAGAAGATGCTGCCAATAAGGTTGATGCAGCTGCTGCTAAAGTAGAAGATGCTGCCAATAAGGCTAAGGAAACAGTTCAGAATGTTAAGAACGCTGCCGAGGCTGTAAAAGATGCAGCAGAATCTGTTAAGAAGTAATTATTAGTTCTTTAATCAAAAAAATGGGGCCGCTAAAAAGCTGAGCCCCATTTTTTTTTTACTACGAGTAATACCTAAATGATAGAGTGTACAATGGAACCATCGCGGCGTATTAGCAAGGTTACATCCGGCTGACCGGCTTTTTCCAATTCTATCTCAAAATATTCGTCTTCAGGTACCTGTATAAGATCTACATCGTCTGTTCTCCACCCTGGATAGTTTGTGGAAATATAGCTGAGTATAGCACTGCTCAGCTGTGCTGTTTTAGGTGTTAGATCTATTTCTGTGCGCACCCATGCTCCGTCTGCCTTAAAGAGAGATTCGTGCTTGAAATTGTCGTTGATAAATTCTACTTCATAAAGCGGACCTTGCATCTCCCATTTAATGCGTATAGCTTTTGGGTAGCGTGTGTTGAAGGCCTCTCTTACAGCCGAAGGTATTGTGGCAGGATTAATGTAATTATCTGGAATATCATTGTCTATAAAAGAGTGCAATACAGTACCATCTTCTTTTATAAATAGGGTAACATCCATTTCGCCACGTTTTTCTAACTCTACTTCAAAGTAGTTAACAGAAGGAGTAGTAATATAATTGATATCGTCTATTCTCCATCCAGGATATGTGGTTGTTAGATAGGTGTTTACGGCCGCCGGTAGAGAACTGTTTGACGGTCTAAGGTCTTGTTCAGTACGAATCCACTTCCATGCGCCGCTGTTTTCGAACCAAGCATCGTATTCAGTCTTAGACATAACAAAGTCTGCCTTAATAATATTGGCTCTAAATTCCCATTCAACTCTGGTAGCATTAGGAAAGCGTTGGGTAAATTCGTTGCGTACTTCATTAGGTACAGGCCACTGGTCTGGTGTGCTGCTATTTTTTGAGCACCCCAGAAGCCCTATTGCCATTATGGCAATCAGCGTTGTTTTCAAAGAAATTTTCTTCATAAGTGCTTGTTTTAATAGTGAGTATTTATTGTTTATTATCTTGTTTTTACTGCGTCTAAGTTAAATTCTATTGTAGATAGGTCTATGACTTTATCATGAATCTATTTCAATAACTTGGAACGCTTTATTAAATTTTATCTCTAACTTGTTTGATAATTGTATTTCGTAATATGTTCTTTTCTTCTCAATTTCAAGAATTTTGGCAGAGGGATAATTAGTTTGCACATAGTTAAGAATCTGAACCGGAATTATCTCTATAGGAACAAAAGAGTACTTACATTCTATTTGCATCCATTCGCCCTTGCTATTGAATTCAAGTTTGTCGCCATTTGTAAGAATTACATCATAACTTATTTTGAATACGTCTCTTTCCATTTTAGATAAGGCAATCTTCTTATCTCCAAAGTGTTTCTTTATAAATTCTTGGGAGAGAGGTGGGAGCTGCTCAAAAGAGATAAAAATGTCGTGTCCTGCATAACTGATAGAGGATACGAATAGGGTGAGGATTAACATCCAAATCGTCTTTCTTTTCATATCTTATATATTGTTTAGTTGTATAAATCTGTACACAAAGAAACAATGCAAATCTGAAAAAAATCTGAAAAGGACAATTAGTTCTTTTTTATGGTAAATCTATGCTTACCGTTGTTGAAAGAATAATGTATATTAAGATTATAGTTCCGGCAGATAGATTGTACTATGGATAGTCCCAGACCTATTGATTGCCTGCTGTTAGAAGAATGATAGAATCGCTCAAATATCAGTTTTTCATCTAATTCTCCATTATCTGAAGTGTTTTCAACTATTATAGAGTTTTTATCTGTTGAAATAAGAATTTCTCCTCCGCTGATATTATGTGTGTAGGCATTTTTTATAAGGTTGGAGACAAGCGTAGCAGCCAGATTCTCATCAATGTTCAGATAGAATGGCTCTTTAATTACAGTATTGAGCGATATGTTTTTAGCTGCATACACCATCTGATAATCCGGAATCAGCTTTTGAACAATTTCCGAGATACATACAGAACTGTGGTTGTGGAACAACCCGTTATCTATCTTACTTAAAAGAAGTAGGGCCCTGTTCATCTTTACGAGCCTATCGAGAGTCTGCTTGGTTTTTACAACCGACTCCATCTGTTTTTCAGAAAGGGTAGGGTCTTCCAGCATCATTTCCAACCTGCTGATACTGATAGCAAGAGGCGTTTGCATTTCGTGAGAAGCATTTTCTACAAATCTTTTTTGTAGCAGATAGGCCTCTTCCATTCTGCCGAAACTGTCTTCTACCACCTTATTGAGGGTACTGAGCTCATATATTTTGGTGGGATTGTTCAGAGGTTTGTTATCTGCTCCCACTCTATAGTTGTCAATCCATTTTAGAAGCACTCGCAGCGGGCTCATGGTACGCTTTACAGACCAAATGCTAAGAATTGATACAAAGAGCAAGATTGCAATAAAGAGAAAAATTATCCAGTAGAATATAGCCTGTTTTAGATCTCTTTTCTCTATGTGAGGAGTAGATACTTCTAATTCAAATAGTTTACCTTCTTCGTTTTCAAAAATATAGTGCAATACTCTTGCCGGCTCAAACTCGTTTTTTTCGTTGATGAATACATCTCGGTCTTCGTATCTGACTCTCTCTTGAAGCATGGCTTCCTCCGGAGAGATTTCTTTAATGAAAAACTGGTTATTAGAGCCGCTGGATTGTGTAGGCAGTTCTTCGTTTCTGACATGGCGGATGAGGATAGTTTCTGCATAGTCTTCTAAAGCGTCATCTACTTCGTCATTAACCTCATTCATAACGGCATAGTAGAATAGAACAGACCAGAATGCCAAAATGGCAACTGCTATGAGAGATATCCTTATTGCTATTATATTTATCAGTTTCATAAAACTTCTAATTTATAGCCAAACCCGTAAACTGTTTTGATTTCTACTTGTGCTCCCGCTTCTTTCAGTTTTTTTCTCAAGTTCTTAATGTGTGCATATATGAAGTCGAAGTTATCGGCCTGATCTATAAAATCGCCCCATACGCCTTCTGCCAAAATTTCTTTTTCTACAATTCTTTCTTTTCTATTGACAAGGAATAGCAGAATATCGTACTCTTTTCTGCCTAAATCTATATGCTTGTCGTTTATAAGTACGCTAAAGGAGGTGGTATTTATCTTGAGGTTGGCTATCGTTAGGATATTATTGCCACTCCAGTTCATTCTTCTGAGCAGGCTCTTGATTCTTGCGTGTAATTCTGAAAGATGGAAGGGCTTTGGGAGATAATCGTCTGCACCAAGTTGCAAGCCGGCTACTTTGTCCTCTACAGAATCTTTCGCGGAGAGAATGATAACATTCAGATGCCGGTTGTCCTTTTCCGCTTCCCTAAGAAGATTGAGCCCATTCCCATCAGGAAGCATAATGTCTAATAGAATGCAATCATATTCGTATTCCGCAATTTTTTGGGAAGCGGTGGAATAATCGGCGGCAACTTCTACTAAATACCGTTCTTTCTCAAGAGATTGGGTAATAACTTCGCGAAGTTCGCTGTTGTCTTCTACAACGAGGATTTTCATTTTCTTATGCTTTGCTTGCAAAAGTAGCATTTAATTATTACATTTGTTAGGACTTAGTGTTTAACCTTTAAATTTTAGTTTAGATTATGAAAAAGATTATTGCAATTTTGTGTGTATGCGCATTCTTGATGAGTGGAACTTATGCTATTGCATCAACCTCATTAGACGAACCTCAGAGAAAGGAGGAAGTACAGAAAAAAGAAGCTAGCAAGCAGACAGCTTCTAAGAAAAACGAGAAAGATAAGAAAGTAGAGAAGAAGGGCGATAAGAAAGCGGATAAAAAAGCCGACAAGAAAGAAACAGCCAAACCTGCCAAAAAGAGTGCAGAGCAGGATCCTACAACCACTGACACAAAGTAGTTTATTCTGCGCAATTTTTAGCTTGTAAAAATATGTGGGGCTGATCAAAAGTATTTTGGCAGCCCCTCTGTGCTTTTTACCACTTTCCCGCCTTAGGCACACCTATAAGGGGTATGTCGGCCTATCCGATCGGCCGCTAAAGCGGCTTTTTAGTTGCCTTCATTATTCTGCTTAATAAGATTCTTCTGCAGAAATGGCCCTAACGCGTAATATAAGGAAGTGAGGTTCTTTTAAGGTAAGAGAGATTTTAGTCTTGAATAGGCTTGCTCTATTCTTTGCTTTGCCTCCGTATTGCTCTCCGATTCATATAATGCGGCAACATCGTTAAGGTATGTGAGGTAATGAATGTCTGCAATATATTCTGCCGCACTGGCCCTAACCATTGGATCTGCATCAAATAACATTCCTTGTATCCAGCGCTTTGCATCCCAAGAATAATGCTCTTTAAGCCATTGCATGGCTTCTAACTTATCTTCCGGTGTGCCATAAAGGAATTTTTGATACAATGCTGCCTCTTTCTTTAAGTCTTCTGTGCTCATCAGTATTTCCTTATTGGCCAAGCTGACATCTTTGAGTGCTGGGGAAGGGGAGAATCTTTGTGCTCCCATAAGCTTATGTACATTTTCTGTTTCAGTAACGCACCAGCGTACCATTCTGGCTATCATCCACATTTTGCCGGGAGTGGCTTCTGGGTGAGCTATGGAGGAGAATACCTTCCCCTTGCCGTAGTGGCCTCCTATGAAGAAAGGACGATTGTTAGTCATATTGGAAGGAGCACCCCCCTCTTCATGAACATCGCTGAGCATTGTTGCAAATTCGGTGAATTTTATGGAATCTTCGGGGGCTGTAATAAAGACAGGCCCTTCATAATACATGCAGTAGAGAGTGTCTATGTCTGCATATTCTTTAAAAATTTCTTTTCCTTCTGCAGTTAAAGAAAAGGCCGAAATTCCGTGTCCTCTATTATCGTGTTCTAAATCGATAGCCTGTGCACCATTTATTTTCATGCAGGTGTAATTTGGAGTGTTGGAGAAGAGGTATGCACCTGCGCAAATGCCTACGGCTCCACCGCCGTTGTGTACAAACTCTTTTATTCTATTAATGTTTTCTTGTCCGAGATTTTGGTACTGACGACTACCTCCTCCTCCAGGTATTACAATAACGTCTAATGTTTTGAGAACTCCCGATGCTATATCGGAGGTAGTAATTCTCTTAACATCCATATCTTTATCAAGAGCACAAGCAGCGATGGCTTCCCAGATACATGTTTGTGCACCGCCATAGCCATCGAAAACTCCTACTCTGACAGTTTGAACTGTAGAATTGTCTTGAGAGGCAGTACCTGTTTTATTGCTGCTTTTATTGCTGCAGGAGATAAATACAGCGGTAATAAGAGAGAGGGTGGAGATTACAAAGCTCTTTTTCATATTGTTCGTTTTTACGTTTATGCAACTTGTCTCGCCATGGCAAATCCGGTTCTATTTTTAATTATCAATACGTGTGGCGTTTTGGAATAGACAAATGTACGCAAATAAAACTTTTAGATAAAGTATTGTGATTGAGAAGATTTTTATTATCTTCGCAGGCTTGAATTTCAGCCTGAGGGCTGATCTACAAATAATGTTTAACTACTAATTAGTGTTTTATTATGAGTGAAGAAATTAAAAACATTGAGAACGAGGATGTTGTAGATGTCCCTGTTCAAAAAGCTGAAGACAATGTAGAGTCTTTCAGAGAAGAAGCTGCACCGGTTGCTCCTGCAGCAAAGAAAAGGAAGAGCAACGCATCTATAGATCCTACTAAGTTTGACTGGGATGCTTTTGAGAGCAATACATCCTTGTCTGAGAATAAAGAAGACTTAGAGAAAAAATATAGCGAATCTCTTTCAAATATTGCAGAAAATGAGGTTATTGAAGGTACGGTAACAGCTCTTACTCCTAAGGAAGTTATCGTTAATGTGGGTTACAAGAGCGAAGGTGTTATTCAAAGGAACGAATTCAGATATAATCCTGACCTTGCTATCGGCGATAAAGTAGCCGTATTGGTGGAGAATCCGGAGGACAAGAAAGGTCAGTTGATTCTTTCACATAAAAAGGCTTGTTCTCTCAAGTCTTGGGATAGAGTAAACGAGGCTTATGAGAACAACGAGATAGTAAAAGGCTTTATCAAAGCTCGCACTAAGGGTGGTATGATTGTGGATGTGTTTGGTATAGAGGCATTCCTTCCTGGTTCTCAGATAGATGTAAAGCCTATTAGAGATTACGATGTTTATGTAGATAAGACTATGGAATTCAAAGTGGTTAAAATTAATCACGAATTCCGTAATGTAGTGCTTTCTCATAAGGCACTTATAGAGGCAGAGCTTGAGGCACAGAAGAGTGAAATTATTTCTAAACTCGAAAAAGGCCAAGTTCTTGAGGGAACTGTTAAGAACATTACTTCTTATGGTGTATTCGTAGATTTAGGTGGTGTAGATGGTCTGATTCATATTACAGACTTGTCTTGGGGCCGCATAGGCAATCCAGAAGAAGTTGTTAAACTTGATGAGAAGATAAATGTGGTTATTCTGGACTTTGACGAAGAAAAGAAGAGAATAGCTCTTGGTTTGAAGCAGCTTGCACCTCATCCATGGGAAGCTTTGAATCCAGATCTTAAAGTTGGCGATAAGGTTAAGGGTAAGGTAGTTGTGCTTACAGATTATGGTGCTTTTGTAGAAATACAACCTGGCATAGAGGGGCTTATTCATGTTTCAGAGATGAGCTGGTCTTCACATTTGAGAAGTGCGCAGGATTTCTTAAAACTGGGTGAAGAAGTAGAGGCGCAAGTGCTTACTATAGACAGGGAGGAACATAAAATGTCTCTTGGTATGAAGCAGTTGAAGGCAGATCCTTGGGCAACCATTAAAGATAAGTACCCTGTAGGAAGCCGCCACACTGCAATAGTACGCAACTTCACTAACTTTGGTGTGTTTGTAGAACTTGAGGAAGGTGTGGACGGGCTCGTTCATGTATCCGATTTGAGTTGGACTAAGAAAATAAAGCATCCTTCTGAGTTTACGGCTCTTGGAGAAAAGTTTGAA
Organism: Bacteroidales bacterium UBA3709; assembly: GCA_002372015.1. Taxonomy (GTDB): domain Bacteria; phylum Bacteroidota; class Bacteroidia; order Bacteroidales; family UBA932; genus Egerieousia. The sequence continues at coordinate 18,316 of DFIA01000053.1, forward strand.
GTAGTGGTTTTGGATATAGACGAAGAAAACCGCAGGCTCTCTTTGGGGCATAAGCAGTTGGAAGATAACCCATGGGATACGTTTGAAACAGTATTTACTCAAGGTTCTATTCACGAAGGAACTATAGTTTCTTTCAATGATAAGGGTGCAACTGTAGCTCTTCAATACGGAATTGAAGGTTTTGCACCAACCAAGGGTCTTGTGAAAGAAGACGGCACAACTGCAAAGGCAGAAGAGAAACTTGAGTTTAAAGTTGTTGAGTTCAACAAGTCTAGCAAGAAGATAATACTTTCGCATACCAGAATAGCCGAAGACAAGAAGAAAGCTGAGGCCGGTGAGATTATTAAGGAGAAAGAGGCAGAAGCTGAAAATACAAAGAAGGCTATTAAGAAGGTAAAGGCAAGCGTAGAAAAGACCACTTTGGGAGATATAGATGCTCTTGCAGACTTGAAGAAGGAGATGGAAAAAGGGGAGAATAGTTAAGTGGATTTTTCTCTGATGACATTGGGTAGTGCTTCTGCACGCCCTACATCTTCAAGATTTCCGAGCGCTCACTCACTAACCGTGGGTGGGCGTTTGTTCTTAATAGATTGTGGAGAGGGTTGCCAGATGCAGATGGCAAGGTTTAAGGTGCCATTTCCCCGTTTGGATAATATATTTATCTCGCATCTTCATGGTGATCATGTATTTGGCTTGTTCGGTTTGATTTCTACATTAGATATGGTGGGTAGGGTAGCTCCGCTGCATATCTATGCTCCGGAAGGAATGCAGAAGTTACTCAACGTTATATCAGATTTTTTTGGAGCAGTTAAGTATGAACTGGTTGTCCATACCGTAAAATGCAATGAACCGGTACTTATTCAGAGTTTCAAATCGTTGGATATATATGCTTTTCCATTGCGGCATAGAGTAGAAACCTATGGGTATTTATTTAAAGAAAAGGAGCCTCAGCCAAATATAGTAAAAGAGGCTATAGGGGAGTATAATCTTACTTTAGAAGAAATAGGAACTCTTAAACGAAAAGAGAACATTATCAGGCAGGGTAAAGGAGGGGAAATGATTATGCTCGAATATGAAAAGCTTACATACAAACCCTTTGAACCCAGAAGTTTTGCATATTGCAGTGATACCGCTCCGTATCCAAAACTGAAAGAATGGCTTATGGGTACAGACCTGATATATCACGAGGCTACTTATGCCTCTGATTTAAAAGCTCTTTCTAAAACAACGGCCCATTCTACCAGCAAGGATGCTGCAAAACTGGCGTTGGCAATAGGAGCCAAGAAGTTGGTGATAGGTCATTTTTCTTCGCGTTACCAGAATCTGGATTTATTATTAGAAGAGGCTCGTAGTGTATTTCCGGAAACCTTTTTAGCACAAGAGGGTATGATATTTGATATACCTCAAAATGTTTCTATAATGAAAAAGCGATAATGAAAAAAATAATTCTGCTCTCAATTTTACTGATAAGTTGTATAGGTGTAAGCTTACGGGCTCAAACATATCTTGCACAGCCACGTATAAAACAAACTATAAATTTTAACGATCCAAAGCTTAATACAGAAGCCACCAAATTTAAACAACTCCTTTATCTGCTCACTAATGCGTATGTAGATACACTTAGCATGAGCCGCACAAGCGAGGAGGCTCTTATTGCAATGATGCAGCAATTAGATCCTCACTCTGTTTATATTTCTGCCAAAGATGCTAAAGAAATGGAAGAGCCTCTTCTTGGAAAATTTGAAGGCATTGGGATAGAATATGCTATAATCAAAGACACTCTCACTGTACAAAGTGTTATTCCCGGAGGACCTTCAGAAAAGGTAGGACTTAGGGCTGGAGATAAAATTAACTCTGTTGATGATGAAGTTATTAGCGGCACTAAACTTACACAAGCCCGTGTGCTAAAATATTTGAGGGGCGATAAAGGCACCAAGGTTAGGGTGGGGGTTATAAGGCGCGGCGAATCGGAACTGAATTTAGTTATAACCCGCGATAAAATACCATTGAATACAGTATCGTGTGCGTACGAGATACAGCCCGGTATAATGTATATACGCTTGAGTAGCTTTGGTGCAGAAACCTATAATGAGGTTATGGTACCTCTGAGAGGTAAAACACTACGGGGCCTGATTGTAGATCTGAGAGGGAACGGAGGAGGCTATTTACATACAGCACTGAAGTTAGTTAACGAGTTTTTTAAACAAGGTCAGCTGATTCTTTATTCGGAGGGAAGGGCCGTGCCCAGAACAGATGATTATGCGGATGGTAGTGGCAGATTGCAGGATGTGCCATTGGTTGTGATTATAGATGAAAATTCTGCTTCTGCAAGTGAAATACTTGCCGGAGCGGTGCAGGATTGGGACAGAGGTACGATAATAGGTCGGCGTTCCTTTGGTAAAGGTCTTGTACAACAGCAGTTTCCGTTACAAGATGGGGCTATGGTAAGAGTTACTGTCGCCCGATATCATACCCCAAGTGGAAGGGTAATACAATCTCCATATAAAATGGGTAAGGCAGAGGAGTATTATCGTAGTTTTTATGAGCGTTTTATAAATGGAGAGTCTTTTAATCAGGATAGCATTAAAATCAACGATTCGCTGAAATTTAAGACATTGAGATTAGGTAGAACTGTATATGGAGGGGGTGGAATTATTCCGGATATATACATGCCTTTAGACACGTCGTATTATTCCAAAAGTTATCTTGCTGCAGTAAACAGAGGAATTCTTTCAGACTTTGTAAGTATTTATTCCGATAATCACAGAAGCGAATTTATACAGAAATATGGAGTATTTTCAGCTTCTCAGAGCGAGGAACTTAACCATAAAACCTTTAATAACTTTGTTCAGCATTTTGAAGTTTCTGACCAGTACCTCATGGAGTTTTTGGAATACGCAAAACACAACGGCATAGGGTTTACAAACGAAGAACTCATAAAATCTGGGCAGAAATTGCGCAGCTATCTGAAAGGTTTGATAGTACGTAATTTATATGGTCTTGATTATTACATTCGTTACGATAACCTTACAGATAAGGAAGTGCAGAAAGCTTTGGAGAAACTAAAATGATTACTCGCTAATAGGGCCGCTACCAGTCATTTCTCCTTCGCTTGTGTACCATACTGCAAATTGTCCTGGCGTTATGCCTCTTTGCGGATTGTCAAATGTTATATACATCCCGTCTTCCCTCATTTTGAGAGTGGCTTTTTGTAGGGGTTGCCGGTATCTGATTCTAACCATGGAACTACGGTCTTCTCCTACAGTCATTTGGATGTCAGGTCTTATCCAATGAATCTCGTCTTTGTTTATTTTAAGGCCGTTGCGGAACAGTCCGGGAAACTCTTTTCCTTCTCCCACATAAATTGTGTTGCTGTGAATATCTGTACCTATTATGAATATGCTTTCTTGATGCCCTCCGATATTTAGGCCGTGTCTTTGTCCTATTGTATAATATTGAACTCCAATATGTTTACCTATAACTTTTCCGTCTTTTGGCATAAAGACGGTGGGAGCGCATATTTGGTTTAGGCTGTTGGAGAACCGGGCTTCTGTACGCTCTCTGATGCTTTTGTAATCTTTACTGAAAATTTCAACAACATCTCCATCTTTCGGCTTCAGTTTTTGTTGCAGAAATACAGGGAGATCTACTTTACCTACAAAGCAAATACCTTGTGAATCTTTTTTTTCAGCAGAAGGCAAGTTGGCTTGGCGGGCTATTTCTCTTACCTGTGGCTTTGTAAGATGGCCTATGGGGAATATAGCTTTAGCGAGTTGCTCCTGAGAAAGTTGGCATAAGAAATAACTCTGATCTTTGTTTTGGTCTTCTCCGGATAATATTCTGTAAATTTCTTGGCCACCTATATTTATAGAGTCTTTTTGGCAGTAGTGGCCGGTTGCAACCACATCGCCGCCTAATTCTTCTACTTTTTGTAAAAATGAATGGAACTTTATCTTGCTGTTACACAAGACATCCGGGTTTGGAGTGCGCCCTGCAGCATACTCGCTGAACATATAATCTACCACCTGTGTGCGGTACTCATTGCTTAAATCTACAAAGTGGAACGGAATACCTATTTTTTGGGCAACCATTTCGGCCACAACCTTTTCTTCTTCCCACTCACATTCACCATGTAGGGTTCCGGTTATATCGTGCCAGTTCTGCATATACATGGCTTCTACATCGTAGCCTTGTTGCTTTAACAGATAGGCTGCCACGCTGGAATCTACCCCGCCGCTGAGTCCGACAATGATTTTCATTATTGTTTTTTTCAAAAAAATATACAAAAAAAAGGGCAAGCTACATATATCGCACCGCTACAACCTCATACCCTTGCTATCTTCCGATCCTGGGGGAGTTTTGAGGGAGCTGGTCGTATATGACTTACCCCAGTGCAAATATACACTTTTTTATTGAATACAAAGAAAGTAATGTATTCTTATTTTTTGGCAGCTTCTTCGATTCTCTTGGCTTCTGCTCTTGCCTTATTTAGAGAATCGAGAGCCTGACGGTATGCCCTTGCGTTTGCAAAATGTTCCTTCTCGTTGCGGGCAAACCGGTGGGTGCCATCAAATTTAGGGCTGGCGCAGAAAAACATGAAGTCTGTAGTTTCCTCATTCAGAACACCGTCTAAGCACTCTTTTGTAGGAGCCATTATTGGTCCCGGAGGCAAACCATATACTTTGTATGTATTATATGGCGATTCTGTTTCTAAATGCTTTCTCAATACTCTTCTTATGGTAAAATCGCCTGTAGCATATATAACAGTAGGGTCTGCCCCAAGCTTCCAACCTTTCTTTAACCTATTGTGATATACGCTTGCTATTCTCGGATACTCTGGCACATGATTGCTTTCTCCGTAAACTATAGAAGCTATTATAGATACTTGTTTTTGAGTTAATTTCAGTTGTTTAGCCTTGTTTTTCCTTTCTTCTGTCCAGAACTTATCGTATTCGGTTTTCATTCTTTGTAGAAAATCTTTCGGTGTAACTGTCCAGTAGAATTCGTAACTGTCTGGAATTATCAGCGACAAAACATTAGCAGTATCGGTGCCTAAGCTTTCCAAATATTCATTATCTGTAAATACTTGCATAAACTGAGCAGAGTCTGCAAGCAATCTCTTGCCAAGCCTTGCCGCCAGATTCTTGCTATGTCTGATACGGCCAGATATGGGTACCATTAGCGGACTTTGGTAACCATACTTAATATTTCTAACCACTTGAATGTTAGTAGTATTAGAATCCAATACATAGCGTCCCGGATGTATGTTTGCAGAAAGGTTCTCCCTGTTTGCTACTTTAATAAAAGAGTTCAGATGTCTGAGATGACCTTCTAAAGAATCTATCAAAGTGTTGAAGTCTGTATCGGGTCTTACATACAAGACAGTTTTGTGGGCAATATTTTTCTTGTTTTTCAATAAAAATCTATAGAGATAGACCCCACATACGGTTGCCAGAATCAATGATATTATCAGGAAAAATACTCCTATTTTCTTTTTAGTTGATTTTGTTTTTTTTGCCATACCCTCAAGTTGCAATGTTTGATACAGTGTTATTAAGCACCCCAAATTTACTAAAAAACGCTAATTGTTGCTGCCGGTCTCTCTTTTTATAAAAGTAGCGTGGATATAAGGGCAATATGGTTCTGAAGAAGGCTTTTGCTGAGTATAAACCACAACAAATTTTTTGTAGAAACGAGCTATGAATGTATAACCGCACTTGTTGACATTCTCATATTCAAACATATTACCCACAAGCTGTGCAGGGCGGTCTTCCTCGCTCACTAAAGTTGCTGCAGTATAATCATCGCGACTCTCATCTGCAATGAAAGATAATTTGCCATCACCAACTTTATTGAATTGAATTTCGCCGTAGGCATCCGGTCCGCGCAAGTAGTAGGCGTAATCAGTGCCAATGTCATTATAACTGGCTGGAATAAAAGGGCTTTCCGGAAACCATTCCGGCATTTCTTTAGAGCAGGTTGTAACATCTACAATAGCTGCAGTTTGGTCATTCTGGTCTATATGAATATAGGTGCGTTCAGCATCTTCAAACCTGAGAATATCTGAGCCCTCTGCCTGTGTAAGATGAATCAAAAAGCGTCCGCTCACAGTGCCGTCTGATTGATACTCTGTCAATGTTATGTTATGATAGCTAGCAATATCACCATCATCTCCGAGATAATCTTCCCAATTTCCTACCACTAATGTGGGCTCAGATTCAGGATAGAGCACATATCCGGCACAATTAAAAAAGCCATCGTTTTGCAGGGCAATTTCAATTTGACAACCATTATCGCTCATAGTACCAACAAAATAGACTTGTTCTACAACCTGTTCAGCCAATTTTTCAGTAGCTTTTTCAGTGTTTAAGTCTTCGGTTTTAGTATTTTGCTTGCAACTAAATAAGAACAAGCACAGTAGAACCGCCAGGCCCTTTCCTAAGAATTGAAAATTCATATAAATTCTTAATTTAAATCAGTAAATCTTAATAATAAACTCTTCCCAAATGTAGTCATTTTAGAGAAAAATAGTGTTTGATATGTGAGATATAAATAAGCCAAGTGTCAGATAGAAATATTTTTTTGCCAACAACTACATAGCATTTCTATTATAAAT
>DFIA01000011.1 GCA_002372015.1 Bacteroidales bacterium UBA3709
GCCACGAAGCTTAATTCCTGCTTGTCGCGAATAGAAAGATAGTTCTTTACCCAAAAATCTCGTATCATACTGCAATATTATTGTCAATAATCGTAATTTTACTACAAAAATACAAACAATATCTAACAATCACAACACAATAAGTCTAATTTATGTAAATACAATACGATTATATGTATTTATTGGAAGATGTCTGACCTTCCCTCTTGCACATCTGCAAGGAGGTTGCTATGGATAGTAGTAAATTATTCCACCACCTCTATAGAGTAGCTATTCTCTGCAATTAACTGCTCTTTATCAAGTAGGGCTATTACTTTGCTCAATATAAATGGCTTTGGGTAGGCTACGGCAACGATGTAATCTTTTCCAAGAGGATAGGAAATTATCAGAGGAAACTTTCTTATTATCACAGAGCCAAAGGCCGGAACAAGCAACTCTGCCATATCCGCCAAAAAGTGGATTGGAATAATTTCAGAGATATTCCCCTCCGAATCTATATCTAAAAAGCTTACAAATAGGTCTGTGTCTGAGAGATTTGTTACTCGTATAAATACAGGAGTGCCTTTTTTAATAGAGTCTGTAAGAATATTCCCAAGGGTATCTGTAAGCTGGGTTAGCACGGGATATTTCCTAAAACTAACAGCAACCTCATTGGTTATATCCTCTCCTTTATAAACAACTCCCGCACTCTCTGTTTCGCGCTCTATTTTATTGTTAAGGGCAAGCCACAAATACGAGATATACTCTTTCAGATGGGAACTTTTCTTTTTGCTGCGGATTATATCACGTACTTTAGTTCCTTGTTCATTTTGAAAAGAATATAGATTTTCTCCCCTTCGGTCCAATATAGAGAGACTGGAGTTGGAAAGAGTTCTTACACTGTTGTCTTCTGTGAGTGCTCGCCCCCTTTTGAGAGGCACCCAAGCAGAGCCTTCCTGAATTTCCGCCTGCCCCGTTACCGAATAAAGATACAGGTACTGAGCCCTAAACTCTGTAATACAAGCCGATAAGAGAAATATCAGCAATGCTATCTTTTTCATTTTGTCTTAAATAGTATTATATCCCCTATTTTATTCTCAACTATAGGATTCTGTGCTCCCTTTGTTTTGGCTATAACCTCGTTGCTTATAAAGGTTTGCAGAGAGTTGGTTGTTACCTGTTTTTCTGAATTAACAGCCTTGCCTTTCAAAGCATCTATCACCGCCCTTGTAAAGACTCCATTTTCAACATCCTTCATTTCTGTAGATTCCTGGCTTGCTGTAGATGAGTAGAAACCTATAATGTCGTGCTCGGCAAAGGTAATCTCCTTCCTTGCTCCTTTACCACCATACAACACTCCACTATGGCAGGCATCCATAAATATAATTACGCGGCACTTTTTATCTTTCAACTTAACTAAGTTCTTGCGTATCAGATTAAAATCCACACCGGTATAAGGTTCATTCCCGTCTGAATCTATTGTCATAAAATAGGCATCCTCACCATCTCTAACTCCGTGTCCGGAGAAGAAAAGCATAACAACATCGTCTTGGCTTACCTTATTGGTAAGATTTGCAAGTTGCTTTTCCACAAACGCTTTCTTTGCATTGGCATCGTTTATCAACTCAGCTTTTACACCTTTGTACATACTTAAATCTGAGTTTTTTATAGCAGATATAAAATCTTGGGCATCTTTAGAGGCGTATGAGAGTTTGGTTAATGATTCAGAGGCATAATCGCTAACTCCTACAGCAAACAGATATAAATCAGGTTTCTGAACTGCTCCGGTATAGAGTAGCCTGATTGTCTTGTTTTCAGAAGGAGTGCCATTGTTATCTATAGCAGAAAGCATTATATTACAAGCTTTTCCGGCGGAAGTAGGGAGCTTTAATTGCACCTCTTCATAGTTTTTGGAAATCCCCTTTGCTGTTTGGTTGGCAATATCTACCTCCTCTCCGTTTACCCAAATCCTGAGCATAGCCTTAGAGCCGTCTGATGTAGTAACTTGGTATCTTATTATTACATCTTCTGTAGTATAATTGCTGCCTGTAGAGGGCGATATAATTTTTACCACAGGCTTTTTGTATGTAGTAGCATTAGTGGTTGTTGAAGATACTGTTGGAGCATTTGTAGAAACATTCACCACATTAAACTCAAAATTATCCGGATCTATCTCATACTGCTTGTAACTGAGCACTTTTTTATTGCTATAGTGATACTCATTACTGCTAAATTTATCCGCAAAGATCATAGAAGCAAGCATGAGGGTATCGCTGTTAATTACAAAGGTGGGTTGCTTTCTCTCCAAAGAAGAAAAGTTCTGCTTAAAACTCGGAGCCTTATCTATGGGCACATCTATCAATAAAGTTCCAAACTTTGCTGAAGATATGGCAAAGACCTCATTTTCTGAATCATACTTACCGAGGATCATTGTTGCCATTTCTGGGTGCAAATCTGCATTTTCTTTTATAAAATTACTCTCTGCAACTCTTGTCAAACTATCTATCATAGCAGAACGATTAGGGCCTGTAACCCTATTGCGATAATCGGCTAACTTCTCAAACTCGCCCTTTAACTGCCATTCGTTTATCTTTGGCTCTACAAAATTTTTGGCGTATGTGGTAAAGGAAGCAAGCTCCTTCTCCTTTTTAGCTCTCTTTTCCGCCGCTATTTTAGCTTGAGATGTTTTCTTATCATTTTCTTCTTTCTCTTTGATTAACTTATCTCTTATTTCAATAAGATCTCGATCTTCTATTTTTTTTATTCCTCCCCTCCAAAAAGATAATGTTAACTCCCTAGTCCCAAAATTATTAAAATATGATATATCCTTATAAAGACAAGGTAGAACTTCCATCAATGGCGAAATAGACAAAATGCCGAATCCCCTACCGGCACTAGTGGTCTTTTGCACAACAATAAATCCCAAGTCTATAATGGGATACTGATAAACCCATGTAAACTCGTGTTCTGTAATTTGCTTCCCGTTACTATCGTAAATAGCAAACAATTTATTTTTGCAAAAACCGAAATATGCAACACCTTGATAATAGCCAATAGGGAAATGAGTATAATAGTTGCCTCCACTCTCAAACTGAGGTTTTAGAATCCACTTATTAGTCCTTTGATTATAAAGTCCCCATAAGGTTTGGCCGTTCACGTATTCACTTTTTGATACCACCTCCTGTGCCTTCACTGTTTCTGCTATAAACAGTGAAGCTATTAGCAGGGCCATTATTCTAATAATATGTAGTTTTTTCATTTTGTATATGTTTTCAGCTATTTATCCCTTTGCATCTATACCTGTTTTACTTAATATCCAATAGAATATCTCAGCGGCAAGGCCGGCAAGACCCATACCTATTAAAAACCACTCTATCTGCAATATTATTCCGCGCTTAAAAAGCAGAAAGGCCACAAACCCCAAAAAGAGTATTGCTATTATCTGTAAGAAATTCGATTTCAGCCCATTGAAACTTTGCCCGCTATCAAATATTCTGCATATAAACAGAGAGCAAAATAAATATGTAAATATCAAGGCAATAATAAATGAAACGCCCTTCCCTATCTGAGAGTATTTTTGCCCGATAAGGGCGGTATAAAGAGCTTGGGCAAATATATCTATTCCAGCCAGCTTTGCACTCCCCTCTTTTATCACAGGAACTGAATGAAAATCTCTTAAATCGTGCCTATCGCCAAGCAGTACAATTTTATCCTTAATTTCATCATCTAAAAACTCCTCTCCGTTATAGGTATATGTATAAGTTGAAATATCCTGAAAGTCTATCAATGAGGGGCTTATCGGCAGTTCTGCTTTGTTGAAAGCACTCAAAGTTTCGCCTATAAATGTTTCTGGGCCGCAGGCAAATTCTCTCACCATCCCAGAGGCTATTGTCACATTGCCCTCTTTGGCATTGCGCAGAGTGCAAATATCTTCCGCAAAAAAGGAATGTTCATCAGATACAGCACTCTCATTTTTTGCAATAACCAGATGTTCGGTTCTTTTAAGAGCCTCAACAAGCAGAGAATCTTCTGCGGGCGGTACAGAAGCAGCCTTTGGAAAAATTATATCCAGAGCGAGTACGGCAGGTTTTCTGCTATTTATTTCATCTATTATATGAGCTATTTCACCACGATTATTAAGGCCGTTCAAATCTACTATTACAACATCGGGATTAGGCTTTATATTCTCCTTATTCAAATTTAGGGCATAGAAAAAGCCGTCCGATAGTTTATATCCTCCAATTGCCTCAGAAAGAGGATTGAATATACTCATACTCAACCCTACTACGTAAAGAACAAAAAGCATTGCAGCCATTAGTGCAACAACAGCAAGCCCATGAAGCCAATGTCTTTTTCTAAATGGCCCAAATGCTCTGTTGAAATATCTGCTTAAACTTTTCTTCATATTTTAGGCCGGAGTTTTAACGCAGGAACTCCGGTCTGTCTTTTCCTCACGGCTTGGAATGAGGGATTATAAAAAAGAAAGTGCAAGCCACTCCAACTTACTTGCACAATAGGCTCTGGACTGCCTGTAGTAGGAATAAGATGTTGTATGCCCACACCTTCTGCTATAGCGTGGGCAAGCCCAGATATAGCCAGTGCAAGCGCAACTCATTCTCCTACTACGCGAATTGTCCAGATTCATTGTACCAGAATAAGCTAAACGCTTTCTATGTAATTACGCTTACCTGACGGAGCCACAAGTATGCACAAATTAGGAAGCACGCAAGCAAAATGCAATCGGCAAACACTAATCTGCACAGGGTTGTAAGCACACCACAACGGCAAGCATACAAATTTAATAAAATTCCCACTATCTCAAAAATCTACTGCTTTTGGATGGGAGAACTGATTTTTCTTTTATGTTGTAATAGAAAAAACAAAAGTTGCTGAGCTATATAAAAAAAAAACTAAACAATTTTGTTTAGTATTTTTTTATTATATTTGTGACGATATGAGAAAAAAGGAGAGTAAAAATATTATTAGTGCATGCGAACTGATTCGTAAGCAGATTACTTATTTGCATATAAGGCAAATAGAACTTGCTCATCGCTGCAATGAGCATTTTCAGACAATTTCTGCGGTGCTTAATGGCAAGAGAGAGATCTCTATTCCGCTCTCAATAAAACTTGATGATGCGTTAGGTTTTAAGTTAGGTACCATAGCTCAGACACAAGCACTATATCTTGCTAATAAAGAAGCTTCTATAAGAAAAGCGATAGGTTTTAAAGATAGAAAACTGCAGATATTATATAAAATAAAGGCTAACGGGGGGCTTTGGTCTTACGATGGGGTACCGGAGAATCTTGATGATGACTCTATTATTGAGGCTGCTCTCTTTTCTCTGGATTTAGAGGACTTGCCGCTACTAATGCAGATTTGGAGCATTGCGCATATCAAAAGAGTGTGGAAAGAGCGTATGGTTAGCCAGGGGTCTCGTCTGAATATTTTGAACTATATTCTTGCTCTCAAATTTTTTGGAATCAAAAAACCAGACAATTATTTAAGAAGATATGCAAAAAACTGATAATATGCTAAAAACAATATCCAAAGGATTAACTGACTGTACAAGAGAGGTCTTTGAAGAGGTTTCAAAACTTGAGTGTATTAAGGATTTATTTCTCTGTGGTGGAACAGCTCAATCTATTCAATTAGGACATAGATTGAGCGAAGACTTGGATTTTGAACTTCTTGGTATAAAGAGAGATAGACCTAAGTTAGATATCAGTTCTATACTAAATGAAATCAAGGAGAATTTTCCCCAAGCAAGAGAGGAAATTCTGGGAGAAGATCATTTTCTTCTCTTTATTAACAAAGGTAAGGTAAAACTCTCTTTTTTCCGGCCAGAAAATCCAGTTAAAAAACTTACAATAGGACTGCAATACAATAATCTAAGAGTTCCTACGCTACAAGAGTTGCTCGGGATGAAAGTCTATACGATTTGCTTAAGAAGCGTTTTTAGAGATTATTACGATATTTTTTGCTTATTGGAGAATGGATGCAATATAGAGGAAAGCATAAGTTATGCAAGCTATTTATCGCGCCACACTATAAAATCCAAGGCTATATACACAAGGCTATTATCTCCTCAGTTATATAAAAAGGATGCAGATTTCAACAAAATGCATCCCATATATGATATTTCGGCAGAAGAGATCGGCGCCCGCATCAAACTTGCCTTAGAAAAATAAGCCCTCAAAAGAGGAATCTTTTTTACAAAGAAAAAGTGGCCATCGGTCTTTAGATTTCCGGCCACTTTCTCTAATCTTAGGCAATCTTATGTTCTATTCGTAAACATATAAGTCTATCTAATTTCTTTCAACAGATCTCTTACGGCGGCTTCTAACTGAGGGTCTTTGCCTGCAAGAAAATCGTTATAAGGCAACTCTACTTTTACATCTGGATAGAACTGAGTATTCTCTGTAACCTTTCCGTCTGTTCCCATAGAGGCTATCATTGGAATACCGAAAACAATGGTTGGATCTATCTGTGTTTCCCACCATACTGCGGTACCGGTTCCCGGCACAGGCATACCATACACCTTACCTATTTTATTCTGCTGATATACAAATGGGAACATAAATGCATCTGAATAGTTACCTTCGCAAGTAAGCACTGCACTTGGTTTCTGCCATCTTCCTAAAGGTTCGCCATCATCAAGAAGTTCTCCCTGAGGGGCATAACGCATATATGTTTTAGCACCAAGCAGGGTTACCAACTCATCGTGCAGCCAACCGCCACCATTAAAACGAGTATCTACCACAACTGCTTGTTTCTTCACATGCTTACCCATCAGGCGGTTATAAATAACCTGATAACTTGGCTGATTCATTCCCTCTACATGCACATAACCAATTTTGCCGCCAGAGAGTTTATCTACCATAGCCTCAAGCTTTCTTACCCACCACTCATATAGCAATTTGTTTAAAGATGTTTCAGGTACAGGGCGAAGTGTTTGTGTAAAAGTAGTTCCGGATGTAGATTTTACGCTTACCACAGTGTTTACTCCTGCAAGATTGTTCAGGTACTTGTTATAGTTTTCGGAAGCAGATATTTTCTGACCGTTAATAGCTGTAATCACATCGCCAGGACGAATTTTATTAGACAATTTATCTGCAGGACCTGCCGGAATTATTGCAGACACCTTTATACCTTCTCCTGTGTATGTTTCGTCAAAGAGCATACCAAAGTTAGCTGTAACATCGCCACCTGTAAGTGCTCTGGCTGCATAATATCTTCCTCCTGTATGAGAGGCATTAAGTTCGCCCAACAATTCGCTTATCAGAACTTGGAAATCATAGTTGTTGTTGATATAAGGGAGGAACTTTGCATATTCATCGTGATACATCTTCCAGTTGATGCCATGAATCGTAGGATCGTAGAATTTCTTTTTAACTTGCAACCACATGTGGTCGAACATATATGCACGTTCCCCCGCTGCATCTAACTCCATCTTGCCTGCAATTGCAATAGGCTTCAACATTCCGCTCATTACATCTATCTTTACAGGCACACCGTTTCTAAGGCCAAAAATATTCTTTTCGTCTTTGCTAAGCTCCATGGAGAACATCTGACCTACAGAGCCTTGGCCTACACGCTTGCTTTCGCGGCTACGTGTATCGCTGCTCCAGAGTTCCATTCCTTTTTCTCCAGCTTTTAGATAGTAAACCTTCTTGCCATCCTTGGTTATAACATAGTTGGAAGGACGCCCGTCTGTGCGTATTTCTGCTATACGGGTTTCTATCATGTCGAAGTCGTCGAATACAATCGGCTTCACATCTTTCTTAGGCTCTGGGCGTTTGGCTTCTTTCTTATCGCCCGGCTTGCCTTCCGGCTTATCTCCCGTTGCTGGTTTTGCCTTTTCTGCTTTTTCTTTCTCTTCTAAAAGTTCAAAATCGCCCTTAGACAACATAAATCTATCGTAAGATTCTTTATCGAAGAATGCTGCTCTCAAACCACCTTGCTGACCTGAACCAATATATGTCATTGCCTGACCGCCAAAAGCAAACTTAGCGGCTCTTTCTCCGTATGCGCTGTTTACAGGATAGCGGATTTCGCCACCGTCTGCACTGATAAGGGCGGTAGCTCCACCTCTCATCATATTCTTCTGGTCATCTACAAGAAGCCACTTGCTGTCTGGCGACCAAGAATATCCCCAATCTCCATCGCGATAAGAATGATTATGGCCCTTAGGTAATACGGTAACAACCTTCTTACTCTTGAGGTCCATTACTTTAAGAGTGTTACGCTCGCTTATGTAGGCCAGTTTCTTTCCGTCTGGAGAGACCTCCGGCATAAAATTGTCTTTTCCATCGGCAATAACCTTATCTATGTTTACCAATGTAGAAGCGTAGAAATATTTTTCGGTAGTATCTTTTAGAGTAGCCTTGCAGATATGCCAGTTGCCATCTACCTCGGCAGAGAAATATATAGCCTTGCCGTCTGGAGCCCAAGATATCATTCTCTCTTGGTATGAAGTATTTGTAATTCTCTTTGTGCGAGCATCGTTTACTCCTACCACAAATAGTTCTCCTCTGTTTATCAAAGCTATCTCTTTACCGTTAGGGCTTACTGCCATTTCTGTTGCATTATTGATATTCAGGTTTCTGATTTTCTGATAACCTGCATTATCTGCTATATATACATTTAGCTTTCTGGCTTTCTGCCCGTCTTTAATAGTGTAGATATCACCTTTCCAAACAAATGCAAGAGTACCATTCTTGGCTATGCTGATTTCTCTTACAGGAAAATCTTTAAAATCTGTAAGCTGCACCTTACTGCCCGAAGACAAGTCTTGCTTAAATAGATTGAGGGCATTGTTGGTCTTACCCAAGGTCATTTCAGATATATAATACACAGAACCGCCATCTGGGCTGAATACCGGATCGAGGTTTTCTCCTTCGTAAGTGCTAACCTTGGTATAGGTGTTGGCTTTGATGTCATAAACCCATATATCTCTTGTTACAGAAGATGTATGATGCTTTCTCCAAGGGTCTTCATAGCCCTTTTTATCCTGAAACACTATCTGAGTTCCGCTTGCATTAAAGTTAGCCTCATCTGCACCTGCTGCTGTTACAAGAATAGGGCGTCCGCCTACTGCCGGTATCTTGTATAGGTTCTTAAACATATTAGACGGAAAACGTATGCTTTCTGCTGGAGCAAACCTTCCGCTTGCAAACAACACATGCTTTCCGTCCGGAGTAAAGTCCATAGGATAGTCTGCGGTAGAATTATAGGTAAGTCTGACAGGAACACCGCCCGTGGCAGGCATTACGAACACATCAAAATTACCATAAATATCAGAAGCATAAGCTATTTGCTTTCCATCACGACTCCACACAGGATATCCACTATAGTTGTCGCCGCTGGTAATAGGAGTAGCTAAGCCACCATCTGCAGAAACCTTATACAGATTCCCCATGTAGCCAAAAACAATTTGAGACGCATCTGGAGAAATGGCCGGAGTTCTCAACCACCTTACCTCCTGCTGTGCGCTTGATACATTGATAGATGCAAAAAGCATCAGGGCCGCCGCAGCAACCGAAAAAAATCTTTTATAAAATATACTCATAACGGTAGTTTTGGTTTGATAATTCTTAGGCTAAAAATAATACACATATATTAGACTTACAATAACTAACTTTGTTAAGTGCAAACAAAAAAAGAAAAAATTATGAGTAAGGTTTATATTCTACTCGCCCCGGGGTTTGAGATTATAGAGGCCACTGCCCCAATAGATGTACTCACAAGGTGCGGTATTGAAGTAGAGAAAGTAGCTGTTTTGGATAACAACACAGAGGAAGGGCTGCTGGTAGCTTCCTCCCACTCAGTGCAAATTAAGGCAGATTCTACACTAACTACAGATGATGATGTTCAAAAAATTATAGATACGGGAGATATGGTAATTCTGCCCGGAGGTTTTCCGGGTTACGAGAATCTTGCCACAAACAAATTAGTAGGTAAAATTTTAGAAGGCTATAGCAAAGCCGGTAAGTTTATAGCCGCCATCTGCGGGGCTCCCACGGCACTTGCGGCTTTTGATATTGATAGAGGCAGCAGAATAACTTGCCACAGCTCTGTAAAAGACAGGGTTACAAAAGACCTCAACAAAAACAAAACCTATATATACACAGGAAATGCAGTAGAAACAGACGGTAAGCTTATAACAGGCAAAGGCGCCGGCGTATGCATGGAGTTTGCTTTTGCGTGCGCTGCCGCACTTACAGACAGTAGCCTTATAGCAGAGACCAAAAAGAAAATGGAAATTTAAACAGACAATTTATTCAGTACCGGATTGCTATAGACCTTTAGGTAGAGGTTCATTAAAGGAAGTAAATTATCGTTCCATCTCGATAGTGTAGCGTGCATTGTATCTGCAAAGTGCTTGTATTCTTCGCTCGTATATTTATCTGTAAACTTAAATGTATTATACAGCATATCGTAGGCTATATAATTAGTATTAAACAGTTTATACCCTTCGTAAATTCTTGCGTCTATTACAGAAGCTATATAGGCAAGGGCTTCGTTCCTATCCATAGAGTCTGCTATCTGCAGTTCTTCCTGCGATATAGGCTCGCACATCTGAATGTGTACCTTACCCTTAGGAGAAAGTATGCCTTCCATTATACTCCTTAAATCTTCTCCTTTTTCTTTGATATACGGATGGTCTTGAGTAAGGAACAACTCTCTTACTTTCTGAGTAATACACGTTTCATTCTCGTACGAAACCGCCATAGGTACTATATTGAGCATAGAAAAATTCTCGCTAAGTTTTCTTCCTCCCGACAGAGAGAACATTTTAAGTACGGTATGGCTGGTTTTATCGTTACCATCTTTGGTTCTTCCGTTGCGCTGTGCTATCCAAACAGATGTATTTCTCTGATTTACAACATATCTTATGTAGCTCGAAAGTTGCAACGATGTACGATAAAAGTCTTTGGACGAGCCGCTTCTTACAACCTTGAACATACGGTTGGCCTTGCCTATATCTGATATTATGCCGGGCTGCATTAAGTTATCGCCAAAGGTAATTTCAGAACAGTCTAAACCACTGTTATACAAAGCTATTTGCAATAAGGCCGCATCTAAAAGAATATCTCTGTGGTTAGAAACAAAAAGATAGCCCCTATCTTTTTTGAGATTTTCAAAACCACTATATGTAAAACTATCTGTTGTTTTGCTGATTATAGAATTTATAGCATCAAACATAAAGCCTATCTGAAACTGGCACACGGTTTTATAAGAAGCAAACTCCTGTATCTTGCTCTCAATACTTTTATCACCGTATATGTACTCTATTATCTGAGGAAATACCGCATCTGTGGCAATCCTCTGCATTGCCGCCGGTATTTCATCGTCTCTAAACGGACGAATATCGTCCCATTGGTCAGACAAATCTTTTGGGCTTAAAGTTCTGATATCCATATTATTCAAAAAACATTATTATTCAACCACTCTATAAATCTATCGGGCCACCCATAAGCGCCGGAAGTATTACCGGGCCTTACTCCAAAGCCATGTCCCCCTTTTTGATGAATTTCTACTTTGCAATTTACACCCTTATTTTCTAACTGTGCCGCAAAAATTAAAGAACCTTCTATTTTTACTGTAGGGTCGTCTTTGCAATGGAGCAGAAATATGGGTGGCATATCGGGAGTAACATTCTCTTCTAAAGATAGTTTATCTATTAGCTCCATATTTCCTCTAAGAAGATGTTTTCTGGATGCCTCATGCACATAAGGTTCTTTCATAGTAACCACCGGATATATCATGGCAGCAAAAGCCGGACGATAGTTTGCATTGTATTCTATAGCGGCACAGCCAGATAAATGTCCTCCTGCAGAAAAACCTACCGTGCCTATTTTAGAGGTATCTATACCCAGCCGCTCTGCATTTGATTTCAAATAATCCATAGCCCGCCTGTAATCTTCTATCTGATGTGGATAATGTGCGCCATAGAAGCCCATCCGGTACCGCAGAACAACAGATACCATACCTTTTGAAGCAAAATATTTTGCCACATCGTGTCCTTCTGAATTTATTGCTAAATATGTGTAGCTGCCACCAGGCATCACAATTACCGCAGGCCGCTTATCCAAAGAAGTTGCTTGCGAGTTGTATATAAATAATTTTGAACGATGCCTGCCTTCTGTAGCAGATTCATATTTATGCCACAGACGATGAGTCTCCAACAAAGTTTGCGCATAGGCACAGACCCCTGTCAAAATAAAAAATACTGAGAGGATATATCTGCTATACTGTTTCATTACTGCTTTTGTATAATCTAAAATCTTTTCTCCTGTTTGCGGCGAAAGCAGAATCTGAGTAAGTGCTGTCTTTCAGATCTTCGTACCATTCTTCATACAGATGTCTCATTGCCTGAGCCCTTTTAAGGGCATAGCTACCTAAGGTACCCAACTGCTCAACCGGTACTCTGTCTTTAACCTCTATAATTACCTTACCCCTCCTAAGCAAATGTTCGCCCTTAGGTAAAACTTCTCCCGGACCAAACAGTACGACAGGAAGAATATCTCTCCCGAGTTCTTCTGCAAGCAAGAAAGCTCCGCTATGAAATTTCATTACAGCACAATTCTTACTTCTGGTTCCTTCCGGAAACACGAGTAAAAAACTATTATTATTGTTTGGGGCATTGCACTGCATCTTCTCCTTCACCGCCTCAAATCCATCATCTGCACACATATACCCACATCTTCTGACAAAATTTCCATAAACAGGTGAATTATAAACCCAACTGTTTGTCATAACTGAAATTTTGGGAGTAAGAGCCAGTAGGTATAGCAAGTCTAAATGAGACTGATGATTGCTGATTATTACAACAGGCTCCATTTTGCCAAATAATTTATCTGCTTGTAAAAAAGCCTCCTTGCCGCTGTATATATTGTTACCAACTTTAAGTGAAAAAGAGACTCGTGGAAGGCCCTTTACAAAAAACCTCATTTTACGGCAGATTAGTTCTCTGAGTTTTAAGCCTGTTAATCTCTTGGAGAATAATGTTATCAGTTTATACCACAGAGAAACCGCTGTAAATACCGTTAGACTATATGCCGTAACTAAGATATCTGAAATCCTTACAGGAAATATGCGTTCTTCTCTGCTCTTTGTCATAGATTTGCACACCAAGAACCTGAATAGGACAGGAGGTAGGATAAAAGACAAAGCCACCACGCAAACCATACCTATTACAGCCACAGCTCCCAGAGAAGCGAGCGCCGGATGAGCGGCAAACATCAAAGAGCCTAAACCTATAAACATAGTTAAGGCAGAAAGAGTTACGCCAGTTTTATAAGAAGATAGCAATGGTTTTCTATGAGTAAATTCATACTGCAAGCCTTCCACCATAAAGATTGTATAATCGTCTCCGAGCCCAAAGATAAATGTAGCCAGAATAATATTAACTATATTAAAGCTAAGGCCAAATATGCCCATAACACCTATTATCCAAATCCAGCTTATTACCATAGGAAGAAATGCCACAAGAGCAAGCTCCAAGCGGCGAAAAGCTATCCATAAAAAGCAAAATACCAAAACAGAACAAATGGCCAGAACTTTATTAAAATCGGTCTGAAGAATATCTATCATCTTGTCTGTAGTAGAATACGAATCAAATAAAAAAGAATCTTCTGCCTTGCCCTCGTATCTGCTGTATAAATCATATATATTGCCTATATTCTCCTTAGGAGTATATAATACATTCATTACAAGCGTATTAGATAAAGAATCTTCTAATACATAAGAAGATAGCATGGCAGATACGGGAGCAAAAAACTCTTTGGAGCGCACGGTTAACTCTGCGTCTAACATCTGCTTAAAACAATCAAAGGCATTTGCATTAAACCCTGCCTCACTCCCATAAGTATCCACAGCCTTCTTTAATGCACTCCCATGCTTCTCTGCAAACTCTCTCCATCTGGCAAGGCGCTGCCGTTGCTTGGATACAGATGGCAGAAACGGCCCCATACCACTTGTTTTTACTACCTGATTTTCAGATAGCATAGTGTTTATAAACCTCTCATTCTTCTCCGATGCCTCAAGGGCTTCATCTAAATTATCTCCTTCTGAAACTGCATAAACAGCCAAGGCTCCGGATGTATTGGTATAAGAAGCAAGTTCATCTAACAACTGCTGCTGGCGTGGTGCCATAAAATTGATCTTGGTAAAATCGCCACTGAAAGTAACCCTCCGTCCAAAGAAGAAAAAAACAACCGTAATTGCCATAAGAATCCAAAATACAAAGCGATTGTTTTCTGGACGCATTGCTGCCCATTTACTCATCCAACCCCTTTCTTGCGGTCTGTAAACCTTTTCTCCTGCCCAATGAGGCAGAAAAATAATCACAAACAGAATAGCTCCCACAAGAGATATAGCTGAAAAGCGCCCGAAATCACGCATTCCCGAGGCGCTCATAACCAATAGAGAAAGAAAGGCTCCTACAGTTGTTATATTGCCTATGAGCATCGGCGATACTATCTCACCCAATGTTTTTCTTGCACTGCCTGTAAAGCCTAAACGGGTGGAATACAAGAGAGAATAATCTACGGCTATGCCGAATATAACTCCACAGGCAGCAAGAGCTATAGCAGAAATAGATGATTGCCAGATTCTTACAAATGCCAAACCAGCCAATATGCCAAACAACACCGGAAGGCAAATCATCAGCATAGGTTTAACGCTACGGAAATACCACAACAACAGAAGTACTATCAGGGCTATAGATATACAGGCACATGTTATTGCATCTTTCTTCATTGTTTGCGCATTCATAACTGCAATTACAGGAGAGCCTGTAAATTCGATCTTTACATCTGGATAAGTGGCCGTTACAGAATCTCTGATAGCATAAACCCGGGCAAGCATCCGGCTATTGCCACCTGTTTCGCTTCCGCCAAATGCCGATGAAAAATTCATCATTATGGCGCAAGAATCAGGGGTGTACAGATACTCGCCTATTACCTTATAACCGCTCTCTGTGCCAAGCGATGAAAGTTTTGCCATTAGAGCAGAAGAAAAATTAAAAGGGTCTGCAGCTACAATATCGGAGAGTAATCCATTTGAAGATATAAGTGCTGTTTTTGCTCCTGCCAAAGTATTGCCGAACTCTCCTTTTGCCACTATATCTTCTATTGCGGAATATTCTGCCGAATCTAAAAAATAAGGCATATTCTCGGCAACAAAAGAGGCCACACTCAACATTTTTGTAGCATCTATTCTAATCATAGGATTTTGCACTCCCTCTATATTGGCTTCTTCAAACCTGTATGCAAAATCGTCTGCGGCTTCTGCCAACTTTTCTATATTTAGAAACGTGTCTTTTCCTTTTTCTTTAAGAGAAATAAGAGCTATTACCTTGTCTTGCCTTCTGAGGTTCTGATATATAAACTGGCCCTGTTTATCTGTGCTGCTGCTACCATACGGAAGAAAAGACGCTATATCCTCATCTAATGAAAGGCTACGCGCCAAAAAACAAAACACCACCACCAATAGCAATGGTATCAAAAAAACAAGAAAGCGTCTCTTGCCTAAAAAGAAATCGTATATGCAAAGAAATATCTTTTCCATCCCCTACTTTCTAAACAAGCGTTCAAATAACATTCTTGGATAACCATAGAACAAAGCTCCTATGGTAAGAAATGTGTTCATAACCGAAATTCGGGCAAAATCTGCTCTCTTACGAAAATGACTCACCCTGTCTTTAGAGTAT
Organism: Bacteroidales bacterium UBA3709; assembly: GCA_002372015.1. Classification (GTDB taxonomy): domain Bacteria; phylum Bacteroidota; class Bacteroidia; order Bacteroidales; family UBA932; genus Egerieousia. Next base: position 15,698 of record DFIA01000011.1, read on the forward strand.
ATTACATCTATCGGCACCTCCACCAAACTTACACCCCTCCAAGCCATTCTTACAAGAACTTCTGTTTCAAATTCATACCTATTTCCTAAAAAGCAGATTTTTAGAATTCTGTTCAATGGATATAAGCGCATGCCACTCTGAGTATCTTGTAATGCTCTTAACGTCTGAACTTTAAGCCAAAAATTAGAGAAATTGTTTGCAAACCTACCGCCCGAATCAGCACCTCGGCAATTACGACTCCCTATTACGATGCTACTATAGCGGTCTTTCTCAGAAAAGTCTTTCCACTTTTCGATAAGAGACTCCGCACCGGAAAGCGTATGCTGCCCATCTGCATCAAATACTATAGCATACTTAAATCCAGATTCTGCTGCTCGCTTAAATCCTTGCCTTATAGCATAACCCTTCCCCTTGTTTTTATCGTAAGAGAGTAACTGATAAGGAAAGGCTGCACAAGCCTCGTTACAACTTCCGTCTGTAGAACCATCATTCACAGCTATTACCTGATAACCAAAATCTTGTATAGATTTTATAACACCGGCTACTGTTTTACTATTGTTGTAGAAAGGCACTACAAAACATAAATCATGGCCGCTGGGCTTTAGTACAGCACTTATAGATGCAGCCTTAGTATCTGTTAGAAAGAAATTAGCTTCTGCAATCAGATTATCTTCTTGTTCAGAGATATTTATCTCCACTCTTACAGAATCTGCTGAGGCATCGAGAGCTATTTTGAATCTTGCATTTTTAATAGTGGTTACACTTAGCCGCCGCTTGAGAGCCACACTACACAGTTCTTCCAACATTTCCACCAGCAGAGCACCTGGAACTATCGGCTTTTCGGGAAAATGACAACTTAGTATCCAATGAGCACTGCAGATGCTTACATGTGCCTTTATTGTATTGCCTTCAAATGCACAATCCTGTATCCGAAATAATCCCGCCGACTTCATAGTATCAGTTAAAAAGTTGCTGATCTATATCAGTGTTTATGCTAACAGAAGAAAATGTAATCAGAGTACGACCAGCCGTATTAACTATCTCAAAACTGCGAATAAGAGTACTCGAAGTATCAAATTTCATTATTATGCGCTCCACCACTCCTTTCATTTTGGCAGAAGTGGGTTGTACGTTTACTATAAGCTCTTTACCTTCTACTTTATAAGACAAGGCAAAGTCTTTTATATCTCCTGAAAACTTACCGATAAGACCAGTGATCATTCTCCCCATATTGGAAAATCCTCTGGATAATGCCCCATCTCTCTGCCCATTGCGTACCATGTAGCCACCCCGTGGGCTATAAACTCCGTAGTTCTTGCTATTATACTCCCAACGCATATAAGCCGGTGATTTGTACCAAATTTTACCAGTATTAACAACTTCCTCGCTCAGCATTGCAAGTTGCTTCTTTTCCGTAAAATCTGCACTCATAGTCTGCATATTGGCGGCAGAAGCTACTATCTTTTCAAATATAACTTTTTCTTGCGCACTCTGAGCCATAGCCCGTCCAAGCCCCATAAAAGAGAGCAGCACTATTATTGAGTATGTTTGCAAAAGAGTTGTTTTCATAACAATGCCCTTCTTGTTTCAGAGGTTCTTAATGATTTATTTTTGTACAACAAGTATTGCTCCCAAAATAATCAGAGCCACGCCTATATATCTTACAGCCGGTATATGCTCCTTAAAAACAACCGCTGCAACTATCAGTCCAAGTACATAACTAAAGCTTATCATAGGATAGGCCGCACTAAAAGGATATTTACGGAGAATATAAAACCATAGTATTGAGCCGCCACCCATACAAAGCCCGCAAAGCAAAAAATTTAAGTCTGTGAGCAATTGCTTTATGCAATGCCAAGTAAAAGCCAGTTTATCTATTTTGTTCATAGTAAACTTTAAGAACATCTGTCCTGCCACCAAAAGGGCACTCTGTACTACAGACAAAAGAATCAGTTTGTACATAGGCTCGAAAACAAAGTAAATGAATAAGTGTTACGGCAACAGTTTACAAGCAACATCTTTTGTGCCCTGTTACTTTCCAGCATACTGCATGCTATGTAGGTTCCTATCGCCGATGCAGTAAGAAATTGGCCACTATATTGCTTGTATGTTAATATTCTCTTTCCTTGCGGGAGAAAAGCAAATTCATTACTTCCCGCACCGCTAAAATCGGAGGTTATTATAGTATCTATATCTTCCCACGAAAGATTGTGTTGCAACAGCATACGCTCCAACTCCCTTAAATGATTATTTCTGCTGATAAGCACATCGTCTATACGCGCAACTGCGTTGTGAGGGTTGGAAGACAACATAAAAGCAACCGAGGCTTCTGAACAAGGCAAGTCTTTCCATATCCCCTCCCTGTCTAAAAGAGAATACATGGTTTCTGTAAGCTCATCTGCAGCACATAACAACACATTAGAAAATTCTCCCCTGCTCAATAACATAAAAGACTCAAACATAGCATTCTCAAACGCCAACCCATCATGTAAGTGCGTAGAGTTAAACCCATTACATCCAAGGTGTATGGCTATCTGAGAACCTATTGTATTGGGAGTAGAGGTTATAAACTTAGATGGGTTAAGCATAGTTTCTCCTTCCCTAACCATCTTCAGCAGAAAAGACTCTGTATCTGATATGCAACCAAGACCTGTACCGGTAACTATAGCATCGGGACACTCAATTCCTGCCTTTTTTAACACATCCTTTGTAACCGCAATACTTCTCCTGAGCACCGAACTCATCCGCCTGAGAACCATTGGAGAAAGAAAAGATGTGTAATCAGGTTCTTTGCACGGCACCATGCCTTTACTGTCTATAGGCAAGAAAGCAGAGGCTGCGCAAAAAGGTTCTTGTGCAGAAATCTGAGAAGCCGATACTATGTACACATTGCTCTTGCTCATAATTGCGGAGATGAAATTATCAACGATGTATCATTTCCACCAAACCCAAAAGAATTAGACATTATATGCCGCAATTCCACACCAGTTAGTGTTTTTTTTACCGGAGAAAAATTCAACGTAGGCTCCTTTTGCTCAAACCTGAGATTGGCCGGTATAAACCTATTCGCAAGACACAGAATAGAAATCACTGCTTCCAGAGCAGCGGCAGCACTTGTGGCATGCCCCGTAAAGCACTTAGTAGAACCTATGTATGGCATTCTTTCTCCAAAAAGTTCCATTAAAGCCACTCCTTCAGACAAATCGTTATTCTGTGTACCAGTTCCATGAGCGTTTACATAATCTATATCAGATGCTATCAAACCGGTTCTACCTATAGCTTTCTGCATGGCCATAAGTGCCCCGCGCCCATCTGGAGAAGAGGCTGTCTGGTGAAAGGCAT
>DFIA01000079.1 GCA_002372015.1 Bacteroidales bacterium UBA3709
GCGAGAAGGCCCACTCACGCTACTTTGGCGAAGCAGCCTTTAAGTATATGGTGGAAGGCAAGGCAGAGGGATATAATGTTGTAGGCAACCCCAATCCTACTCCAGAGAACAAGAAGTTGCTCATTATTCCAACTGCATCTCATTGCGACCTCTATGACGGTGGATATACCGAAGCAGAAGGTAAGGGCGAACCAAAGAACCTTATCCCTTGGGACAAACTTGCAGACTTTTTTATTGAAAATCTAAAGTAAAAGGCACAAAACCAATCCCCATCTGAAGCATTTGCGCAACACAAATTCAATATATTTGTGTATGGAAGCTTTAGGAATACTTGTTGGCAGTGTTGCTTTTTTGAAAAAGTTTTTATCTTTGCAGCGTGGAATTCAGCGGCCTTTAATTTTTTAGCCTCTGTGCAACCCAAAGAAAACCAATGGAAAGACTTGAAAGCATAACCGTTTGCCTGTGCAATTCTCTCAATGCTTTGGCGTTGAGGAAATACGCTATGGGGGGGGGTATGTAACTATCTAAAAACCAGCAATTTACAAAGTTGTTTCTTTGCGTTTTCGGGTTTTCTTTGCAGAATTTTCTATTGTTTTTCTGTAGATTTACTCAAGTTCCTTTGCAGAATTTTCTATTCTATTCCTGCATATTTTGTCAGGTTCCTTTGTAGAATTTTCCATTCCTTTTCCACAGATTTAGTTAGGGATTTTTGCAGAATTTTCTATTCCTTTTTCGCAGATTTAGTCAGGCGTCTTTGCAGCTTCTCTGCTCTTATTTTTGCTTTTTTGGGGAAACTTTTCGGTAGTTTTCGATGCTTCTATATATTTAAAAAGACTTCATTGCTCAGGGCTTTAAGTCTTTCTGTTTTCCGTAATCTTTTTTTCGCTTTTAGATATACCGGTTTTGCTCTTTGCATTAGCATATTCCGGGTGTTTCATGTTGTATTCGAAGGTTTTCACTGTATCCTTCGGCGGCCGCTACCCCTCCTTTTTAGATTTTTCAGGAGGGGTGGTGCGCTTGCGCTTTATAGGCAGGGTTAAGGTTTGGATTCGAATGATACAACATAGGATTCATAGAAATAATAAATATTAGCAAGTAAAAAACACGTTTTATATGAAAAGTCAACAAACCAATTTTTTCAACAAGAAAATAGTGCCGATATAACCTTGTACGATAGCTACTGCAATAGACTCTTTTTATGTACCTAAAAATAAAACAACAATGAACAAAAAAAACACAGAGACATTCATGCGTTTGGGGCTACAATCATTCCGCAGCGCAAGGAATGATGTAAACACTAAAGCGAATTCACATTTATTCACATTTATTAATAACAAGTTATGACAAGAAAAAATAGATTTGTGCGTCAATGGAGGGGGCAAGTTCTCTTGCTCTTCTCAGCCATGGTGCTGTTGTTTGCTTGCGCTCGCGAGGATGAGACTTCCGGCAAGTTTGGCGGTGAGATTCCCATTTCTTTCTACGCCTCTGCCGGCAACTACTCTCCGGGCACAAAATCTTCTGCACCAGAATTTTCGATTGAAGAGTCTTCAGCACAGGATACTACCTTTGAAATAGAGTGGGACTGGAATCTTCCTATTGAAGACGATAATAAATTGTCTGATTCTCTGTCTATTAGTTCCGATACCCGTTTCAGTGGTCAGGTATTTGAAGTTACCACCGGCGCTTGGTTCGAGCGTTTAGATTGGCTTATTGGAGATAAGCTTACCATAGCTGAACTGCAGAGCAGAACTTTCTGCGAATATGAGGTTGCCTCCGCTCCCACCAACGATGAATCCATAAGTAGTACCAGCCTATCAAAGTCTTCTTCCACACCCCTTGTCTGGCACGCCGGCAGCGATCACAGATTCATGGCTTTATATCCGTCTGTTACTTCAATGGGACTTGATGCTTCTTCTTCTCTGAGCCTGTCCGGCACATCTGCCAATATCAGCGGCACTTTAGATATAATACCTTCAACTCAGTACAATTATCGTGTAGGCAGTCGTAAATATAAGGGTGTGCACACCACCAGCACAACTGGAGATTCTGAGACTTGGTATGAGCCGGATATGAGGTATGCATATATGACAGCTTCTAAGGAAGTTCTTTCCTCTTCTCCTGAGTTTGGCAATGGTATAAGCTTAGGGTTTTCGCCCTGTTTCAATTCTGTGGAGGTAAAGCTACGCAAGCCTGATGCTTACAAATGGACTACAGTACAGCTTGAGAGTGCTATTCTTAGAGCCGGCAAAGGGAGCGGTGCAAACATAGACCCTTTAGAAGTTACTCTTTCTGGCGGCGAGGCGAGCCTCACCATCTCTCCATCCGCTGGCTTCAGCTTTGGAACCGGCTCCGGCTCCACCAAGGGCAACGAAATAGCACTTTATTTCCGTAACAATAAGAACGATACTCAGAACCGCTATCCTGCATTGAGCCACAATGTTCCTCTTAGTTTCACATTTCTTACTCTTCCTGTTGACATCTCTCAATTGGAGCTTCAGCTTAATCTTTTGGTGGGTTCTAAGCGTGAACCTCGCAGTGCAACCCTTAAGATTCAGAAGGACAACAACTGGATCCCCCTTTCTAAGGGCAAGAAACTGACTCTCTCTAATTTGAAGACCGGAGGATTAGACACCTTGTTTGTAGCACCGGATACCATACATGTATATGCCAACGGAGAGATGGTGGCAGGAAGTGCTCCTTTTACCATCACCAGTTATACGGAGAATGCCAACGGCACAAAAACCCTCCGACCTGTTACGGCAACTTTTTCTACATCTGAAGATGGCCCGTGGTATGCTGACAACGCTTCAAATATGCCGAGTGATTTGGGTGCACTGATATATGCTGATACAGATAAAAGACTAATTATAACTTCACCATACAACACAAAAACCGGAGAATACTTAAACAGGATGCTTTTTGTGAGAGATAACTCAGGAGGAAGGATTTTTATGTCAGATGATCGTTCTGTGAGAGCTAATCTTCTTAGAAGCCGTCCGGTTAATGGATATACTGAAGACAATCCTCAGAATTTGGCCCTTATGGATCCTATTACCGAAGTCATGCGCGTCCCAGGGTCGTCACGACATGTGATGCAGACGGCCAATTGTTATATTATACAAAGAGGTGGATGGTATATGCTACCGTGCGTTTACGGAGATGCCGTTGATGTAGATGAGGGGAGTGGTTCCGCAACTAACCAAGCTGCTTATTGGCCGAGTAGCTATCGTAACTATAACAATAAACAGATAGGAGCACTAATATACAATGAGCTGTTTGAGCCAGAATTAAGCGACTTTTTGAATACTCATGAGGTTGTTATTGTTTGGCAAGATGTGCCTATGGAGGGACAGTTTCTGACAATTCCAGACGGAAGCCTGGAAGTTACCGCTCCCGGTCATGGTCTCTTCAAAGATGATAATTTTTGGATAGCGGGCAGATTTGGTCAGCCGTGTATTCGTTTTAGAATAGATGAAACAAAAATTAGAGAAGGTAATGTGCTTATAGCTTTGAGAGAAAAAGCGGCACATAACTCTCGGCAAAGGATAGTCTGGAGTTGGCATATTTGGGTAACAGCGGAGAATCTTTCTGTGGAGCAGTTAAATTACTATCCTCAGGAAAGCAGAACAGAGAGCAACAAGCTGTTGAGTGTTCCTCTTGGTTGGTGCAGAAATTCTACTTACAGGTACGCAGAACGGAAGTTTTATGTGAAACTTAAGCAGAACACCACTAATAAAGAACTTATAATACCGGTAGTTCAACATCAAAATGAAGCTATCAATGGAGATGCGCCTTATTACCATTGGGGCCGAAAGGATCCTTTATTGCCTGGCTGGATGGGCTATGGAACAACCACAGGGGTAAACAAGGGTTGGAGTAGCCCTGCAGGTTATGTGTTAGAAACAACCACCTCAGACCCAGCTCTGGTGAGTGGAGGGAGTGGTTTTAGTGGAAGTATTCAAAATCCTTATAAAACGGGTTCAGTATCTACCATTCACTATCTTTGGGATACAAATAGAGACGGTAGGGTGTTAAAAAAAGATACCTTGCCGGGGACCAATGGTAGCTCTTTATACGGTAATGACTACAATGACTCCCGAAAGATGAAAAGTATATATGACCCTTGTCCTCCTGGCTTTTGCGTACCGCCTTCAGGCTTTGGCTTTGGAGCGAAGTTATGCAAATACAATGCTAATCCCTCTAACAGAGAAGATATGTGGAATATTATATGGGAAAAAGGTTCAGATTTGTTCGGGCATGGAGGCGTATATATTAGGAGGTATCCTGGAGATACAGAAGGATTTTATTTTCCGGCTCTCGGTACCCGTAATCCTGGTAGGGTTGTTCGTAATAATCTTAATTACGCCTATTGGACTAACGCTATGGACCAAGTGGCTATCACAGATGAGGATGGCAATATCACAGGTTACAATTATTATGGTGTTCTTTTTTCCTTTGGCAATACTGCCGACCGTAATACTACCAGTTATCTAAGAACTATGTCTAATGCTTCTATGACTATTGCAGCACCAATAATACCTTACCGCAAAGAGTACCGATGAATATCATTGATTAAAGGTTAATATAATAGAGCAAAGGGAGGGCCAAAAGACTTTGGCCTCCCTTTTTTCTTTTTCACAGGCTCCGCGACAAGCTAAACGACATTCTTTGTGCTTTAAGTTAATAAGACGCCCTCTTCTTTGTATGGCAGGGGAGACAAGGCCATTGCCTACGATTTGCTCTTCTATTCCGGTGGCTCCGGCTTGGGCAGCGGCGTGGCTACTTATAGCACCTTCTACCGTTACCTCGGTTTTTCTGTTCGCCTTGTTAAGGATGTAAATTAGACGCCATTGGTGCATATTGCAGATTAATTAATAAAATAGCAACTAATAAAATATAAAATAAGCGTTAAACAATTGAAAGCCCTGCCGATGCAGCTTGCAGCAAAAGGCAGGGCTTTTGTTTATTTTTGCGATGTAAAGAGGCAGGCGGTGTTAGGGTGCAAGGAGAATGAATTGTTGCAAGCGGCTGTGCTTTTCTTGGTAATAGGTGTTTCTGCTGAATTTTCTTTTTGGTAATGTTGCTTTCCAATAATAAATAAGCTATATTTGCCCAAAATGTTGTTTAAACATACATTATTTGATATGTTTGGCAATAAAATGGGCGCAATATGACTGTATCAACATTCATAAGAGAATGCGAGATTCGTGGACAGGTAACCTTTACCACCGAAGATGTGCGAGAGGCGACAGGCCTATCTTCACGGTATGTTATAACGGAGCTCCAAAGGCAAGTGGCCAGAGGAAGAATAACCATTCCGTATCGCGGCTTTTATGTGGTAATTCCTCCGCAGTATGCCCTAAAGGGCATTATTCCCCCAAGCTATTATATCAATGAGTTGATGAAGGCAGTTGGGAAGCCCTATTATCTATGCCTTCTTTCGGCTGCGGCGTTTCACGGTGCCGCCCATCAACGGGCAATGCGTACTCAGGTAATGACGATTGCTCCACGAATCAAGCCGTCGGGAATGAATAAGCAGCTCGAGTGGAATTACCGTCAGCAGATTCCGTCAGAACTGCTCCTGACTCGGAATACTGAAATGGGGATCGTCTTGTATTCCAATGCCGAATTGACCGCAGTGGATTTGATTCAGTTTGCTGGTCATATAGGCGGTTTACAGCGTGCGGCAACTGTCCTCTCTGAACTGATTGGCGAAGTTGATATGGGCAGGATAGAGCGGGTTTTTCCCTATACGACAATGGCTACACTTCAAAGGTTAGGATACATATCGGAGTGTATTCTGGAAGAGCATGAAAAGGCTGGCGAATTATATGTGCGCATCAACGCATTTACTCCACGCTGGAAGAATATCCTTCTAAGTAATGCAGCCCCGGTCAATCAGGAGGATTCCGCCAATCGGTGGCATGTAAACGAAAACATAGAGATAGAAATAGACGAATTATGATTGACAGAGCATCCATCATGGCTTGGAATGAGCAAGCCCCCTGGACTGAGCCGGTCATGGATGCCTAATAAAGCGACCAAGCAGAAACGCTATAACAATACGATGGTGTTTCGGATGGAGTCTGAAGTTCCTCCCATTCAGCCTATCCGGTTAAAGGTCGAGATTAACTGTTATGAGCATTTCAATGTGCTCGGGCTGCAGAAAATACCTTTCTCAGTGGATAATCCTTGGTTCAAGGGCCAATGTGAACTGACAACATATGCTTTGGATGAACTTGTCGGTACGAAGTTGCGTGCGTTGTATCAGCGGAAGAAAGGAAGGGATTTGCTGGATTTGCAGGTCGCATTGAACAGCGGCAGGATTGATGTCGCCCGTGTGCTGGATTGTTATCGCAAATACATTGAGTTTGTCGTGAACAAGATGCCAGGGGAAAGAGAGTAACTATAAAAATATTCATGATTTCAACATACCAGCCATGTTTTTGCTATTAAATTAAAGTTGCAAATTTGAAAAAGTTTTTATCTTTGCAGCGTGGATTTCGGTGGCCTTTAGTTTTTTAGCCTCTGTGCAACCCAAAGAAAACCAATGGAAAGACTTGAAAACATACCCGTTTGTCTGTGCAATTCTCTCAATGCTTTGGCGTTGAGTAAATACGCTATGGGGGGGGGGTGTAACTATCTAAAACTCAGCAATTTACAAAGGTGTTTCCTTGCGTTTTCGGGTTTTCTTTGCAGAATTTTCTATTGTTTTTCTGTAGATTTACTCAAGTTCCTTTGCAGAATTTTCTCTTCTATTTCTGCAGATTTATTCAGGCGTCTTTGCAGCTTCTCTGCTCTTATTTTTACTTTTTTGGGAAAACTTTTCGGTAGTTTTCCAGCCTTTTATATATTTAAACAGACTTTATTGCTCAGGGCTTTAAGTCTTTCTGTTTTCCGTAATCTTTTTTTCGCTTTTAGATATACCGGTTTTGCTCTTTGCATTAGCATATTCCGGGTGTTTCATGTTGTATTCGAAGGTTTTCACTGTAGCCTTCGGCGGCCGCTACCCCTCCTTTTTAGATTTTTCAGGAGGGGTGGTGCGCATGCGCCTTATAGGCAGGGTTAAGGTTTGGATTCGAATGATACAACATAAGTATTCATAGAAATAATAAATATTAACAAGTAAAAAACACGTTTTATATGAAAAGTCAACAAACCAATTTTTTCAACAAGAAAATAGTGTCGATATAACCTTGTACGATAGCTACTGCAATAGACTCTTTTTATGTACCTAAAAATAAAATAACAATGAACAAAAAAACACAGACATTCAAGGACTATTGGAGGGCCTTTGCTTTGCCGCTTGTTAGCTGCTCTGCCAAGTGCAACGCACAGTGCAGTAGTATATTGTGCGGTAGTGCAACCGCTACCTTCCTTGTTGTCTTTGCACTGAGCATAGTGGTTAGCGGATGTGGCAAAATCAATGGCCCGGGACGCATCAGAGGGAATGGCATAGCCATCAGCGCCACTACTCTCAGGCAGAGTAACTCAGCCACTAAGACTGTTTATGGCGGCCGCGATAAAATTAGCGACAAAAAGGAGCCAATCTATTGGTCTTCCAAGGATTTGCTTGTTCTTACCTGCGCAGAGGCAGATGCTACCTATGGCACCTCTGCCGAGTACGAGGTAATGCCAACATCAAACCCAACCAAAGCTCTTATTGCTGCCAAGGATAACGGTAACGGTCTTTGGTGGGGCACAGCCGATCGTCACAAGATTTACGGTTTGTACCCTTCTCAAAGCCAGAACTCTGCCGCATCTTTGACTACCGCTGGCGTTGCTTCTGTTACAATGCCCAAGACTCAAACCCTTAGCAAAGACAAAAAGGCTCCTGTAGATTCTCTCCTTCCTA
>DFIA01000078.1 GCA_002372015.1 Bacteroidales bacterium UBA3709
CCTGTAGATTCTCTCCTTCCTAATATGAATTACGCATATCTTTGGGGCGGTGTTTCTACTCCTAAGACTAACTCTGTAGGTTTGGTCTTTCAGCCCGGTTTTACTGCTTTTGAGTTTACTGTAAAGGGTGCTTCCGCAGAAGATATAACTCTCAACAGCTTTACTCTCTCCTCTGAGAATTGCGCAGTTTCCGGCAATTACACTATTGCCATAACTGTAGCCGATGCTCCTAATTCCGGCAACTCAACCGCTGTTTACTCTGTACCGCCTTACTCCAAAGGAACAAACGATAAGGTAGAAGTAGCCTTTCCTACTGGTAGTGATGCCATAAAAGTAAACAGCACCAAAAGCCTAACCTTTACTGTGTTTGCATTGCCGTCAGCCGCAAGCAACGGCCCTCTTACCCAGATAAAGATAGGTTTCAATATGAGCATAGCCAATGGGCAGACTTTGAATAGGTCTCTCTTCTTGAAATATAGCTCAACTCACAGTGACCCAGCCAAGCAAGAACAGTTTATAAAATTCCCTGCTACCTGCAAGGCCTTTATCAACTTTTCGTTGCCTGATTTCAAGGATATAACCTTGGATATAGAGGACGTCAAAATAAATCCTCTTACCGATACTCCGGAGACCATAAACTTTCGCATAGATCAGATAGATGTAACCCTAATCAATGAGGATGAGGATGATGGCCCTGTGCTTATAAACAACTAACAAAGATAAAAAATATAAAAGATGAAACATAGATTTTTTTCTGCTATAAAATATGTTGCTGCCACCTTAGCCGGTTTTGGTTTTCTATTGGGCAGCATAGTTGGCTGTACGCGTGATGATATAGCCGAGGGCGCTCTAAACAACAAGAGTGCCTCTATTTCCTTTGGCGCTCAAACCTCCGGCTCTCTTACCAAGGGCACCGGCACAGCAGTTGAGAACCTTGGTTATCAGGAGCTTGGCGCTGTAGATGGCGAGACTCTCTACCTGAGAGCCGAGCGTACTCTTTGGGATGATAATGCCGCTGCTACTACCAAAGTAACTCCTTATACCTCAGCCATGAAACTTAAAGAAGAGGGCGTAAGTCTCGCCTTTGCAGCCTACACATTACCTCTTGAAGATAGCCCTGTAGATGATTGGACTCTTTACGGCGACCCTCAGGAGGCAACCTATAGTTCCACCGACAAATATTGGATTCCAACCACCCCTCTCTCTTGGCCTAATGTTGGCAAATATATTCGCTTTTTTGCCTACGCTCCATATAACAGCAGCTTGAGTTTTACTGCGCCCCCAACCTCCGAGCCTACCTTAACCGGTTTTCAGGTGGAGACCACATTAGCAGATCAGAAAGATCTTCTGTATGCCAGAGATGTTGTGCTTGATAAGAATCCGAATAATGTTTTGGGGGTTAACGTTCCTCATATTCTAACTCTCGAACATGCCCTTGCTGCTATTCGCTTTAAGGTGGTAAAGAGAACTCCTGCCGTTAAGGTAAGTTCTTTGAAGGTAAAGAATGTATTTGAGAAGGGCGATTTTAACCTCTATACGGGTGTCTGGAGCAACCGAAGCACATTAAATAACGAGTTTACCATCAACAACCCTGAAACCGAGGATCGCGGCGATGCCAATTATCTATATTTCAAAGATGAATATACTTTGATGATGGTGCCTAATGTATCGGGTGATGGCCCTGCTCAGGAGAACACAAATCTTCCACCTACCGCCGAGATAGAGATTCACTTTGAAAACGGTAGCGTTATAAATGCCAAAATCAACACTCACCAGTGGAGAGCCGGTTATGCTCTTACTTACGTTATAGACAATATGGTTCCAGAACTTTTTGATTATAAATTTATAGCCACTCCTGAACCTAAGTATTACGATGCCACTACTTCTACCGAGAAAGATATGGATTATACAGGAACAACTGTTAGAGGCACTGTTATCAGCTACAAGCAGCTCCCATCCACATCTAATCCTAATCCCAATCCTAAAATTCCTGTAGGTTGGACCATAGAAGGTTATTATACTACCGAGGATGGTGCGAATACTGCAAATTTCAACAAGAGGATACGCAGAGGTATTAATGGTGCTTTTATCAGTGCTTTTGAACCTATAAAAGGTTCGGGTTCAACTGATGATGATGGTGGTGAAGCCTATGTTGTAACTCACCCTAAACCAGTTCCAAAGGCCAATTCTGTTATCATCGATGAAGGTTCGGTAATGAATAGGGCTATAGCAAACAACACTGAGATTAAGGGTAATGAAGATAATCCTTGGAACCTCTCCAATCCAAATGGTGGCGATGAAATTATTGAGACTGCCAACACTTACATTATCAACGGTAAGGGTTGGTATCGCTTCCCAATAGTAATGGGTAACGGCGTTAAGGATGGCAATCTTAATACGGTAGCTTACCAGCAGGATGGTTTTGTAGATTACTTGGGAAATGCTATCAGTGATCCTTTTCTTAGAGGCAATGCTCCTCAAAAGGCTCCTGCCGCAGCTTATCTTGTTTGGGAGGATAAGCCTAACTATCTATCAAATGACTCAAGGCGTATTGATGAACACATTATTGATATTGTAGATTATAGCAAACCTTTTGCGGGTAAGGGCAATGCTGATATTAGTGGATATTACCTAAGCTACCCAGGCTCAATCAATGGTATAAAGAGTACCGGTGAAGGCCTTAATACTGTTTATTGGGTTCACTTTAAGGTAACTCAGGCCACCAAGCAGGGCCTTTCTCATATTGCCGTTAAAGATACCGATGGTAGAACAATGTGGAGTTGGCTTATTTGGCTAACTAGTTATGAGCTTGGAAAGAATGATGTACCAGTTAGATATCTTTACAATTCAGACCCAGATAGTCCTGATGAAACACTCAAATCAGCCTCCTTTATGAAGTATCCTCTCGGTTGGGTTGATGATGGTTACAAGGCAGTTGAGAGTTATGATGGGGATGCGGTTTACGTTCGCCTTATTCAGAGTGAGAATCCTGACCCTGATTCGAATTGGCAGGTTATTAAACTTGTTCGTCCTGCCGCTGACGATGTAGTGGTTAGCAATAATCTCGGATACGCTCCATTTTATCAGTGGGGGCGTCCGGCTCCTATGCAGCCTGGTGTATATAAGAATGGCTTTGCACGGGAGCACACCGATGAGGAATATGGCGGTTTTCATCGCCGTATGGGTTTTCAAGCTGCTCTTCTGACGATACCTGATGCTATTCTTAATTCTCATTCTTATATTACTTCAGCAGCTGGTGGAAGCTGGCTAACAGGGACAGATGAGTTGATAAAGGGCCTTTGGAGTGCAGGGAATAAAGTCTTTTATACTAATAAAACAATTTTTACCGATGATGTTGTAGTAAAGACAATATACGATCCTTGCCCTGTAGGTTATACAGTTCCAAGATTCAATGCCTTTACTGCCTTTAATGTCGGAAAGGCAGGTGTAATTACAGACGCCTCAGTTAATCCACCTAAACGTAAGGCTGACCAATGGGATAATTACTATAATTCTTCTAACAGAAAAACTTCTTTTGAAAGAGGTCTTGTTTCCCATACCACTTGGAGGCGTACTTTTTCTGAACAAGGCGTTGGTGAAATCTACTTCCCTGCGCTTGGTTATCGTCACTGGGCTACAGGTCTTGTTACCGTAGGATATCAGCAGGGTCTATATTGGATTGCAGTTTCACGAGGTCGTGCCCAGGGCGCTTCTTTTAACTTTCAATCTATTAATGCATTTCCTCAACACAGAGACGCTCATGCGTTTGGGGCTACAATCATTCCGCAGCGCGAGGAATGATGTAAACACTAAAGCGAATTCACATTTATTAATAACAAGTTATGACCATTACAGCACCAATAATACCTTACCGCAAAGATTACCGATGAATATCATTGATTGAAGGTTAATATAATAGAGCAAAGGGAGGGCCAAAAGACTTTGGCCTCCCTTTTTTCTTTTTCACAGGCTCCGCGACAAGCTAAACGACATTCTTTGTGTTTTAAGTTAATAAGACGCCCTCTTCTTTGTATGGCAGGGGAGAGAATGTTACAATTGTGTTACATACATAAATTTTGTATCTTTGCAGGGATAATACTAAAATCTAACATATATGAGTTTACTCAGTAAAAAAATCTCTGAATTGCGGGAGAGAACCCAACAGGCTCAGCAGGGCGGGGGAGACAAGGCCATTGCCAAGCAGATTGCAATGGGCAAACTGCCGGCCAGAGAGCGTATAAGAAAGCTTCTTGACCAAGGAACCTTCTATGAGTACGATCTGTTTATCCAGCACGATGCCCGTGAATTTGGAATGGAGAAAAAAGATCTTGCCGGAGACGGTGTGGTTATAGGAACAGGAAAGATAAACGGCCAGCCTATAGCTGTTTATGCTCAGGATTTTACGGTAGCCGGAGGTTCTTTGGGCAGTATGCACGCCCGCAAGATAACCAAGATAATGGACTATGCCCTCAAAATGAGGATACCACTCATAGGAATCAACGATTCCGGAGGCGCCAGAATTCAGGAGGGTGTGAACTCCCTTGCAGGATATGGAGAAATTTTCTTCCGCAACACTCTCAACAGCGGTGTAATACCTCAGATTTCAGTTATACTTGGGCCTTGTGCGGGTGGTGCTGTTTACTCTCCGGCTCTTACAGACTACGTTTTTGTGGTAGATAAAATCTCCAAAATGTTTATTACAGGTCCGGAGGTTATAAAATCTGTACTTGGAGAAGAGATAGATATGGAAAGCCTGGGCGGCGCAAGGGTTCATTGCGAAACCACAGGAAATGCCCATTTCTTTGCAGAAAGCGAGGATGAGTGCTTTAAGCAGATAAAGACATTGCTGTCTTATCTGCCGGCCAACAACCAAACTCCGGCTGAAGAAAAGAAACCTGCTCAGCCTCTCAAGAAATACAGTATAGTAAAAACCGTTCCGGCAGACCCTACCGAGCCTTACGATGTGAGAAATGTGATAAAGGCTCTTGTGGATGATTCTGAATTCTTTGAGGTGCAGGAGCTTTGGGCTAAGAATATTGTTATTGGATACGGAAGAATGGAAGGCCGTACCGTAGGGTTTATAGCAAATCAGCCTTTGTATTTAGCAGGTGTTTTGGACTGCGATTCTTCAGACAAGGCGGCAAGATTCATACGTTTTTGCGATGCGTTCAACATTCCTATAGTAACTCTTGAGGATATGCCTGGTTATCTTCCTGGTATAGATCAAGAGCATGCCGGGGTGATACGTCATGGAGCAAAACTGTTATATGCCTATTCCGAGGCTACTGTTCCTAAAATTACAGTTATTTTAAGAAAGGCTTACGGGGGAGGTTACATAGCAATGAATTCTCGTCATTTAAGGGCAGATTTTGTATTTGCCTGGCCTACAGCAGAAATAGCCGTAATGGGGCCACAGGGTGCTGCAAATATTATTTTCCGAAAGGAAATTACAGAGGCCGAAAAGCCAGAAGAAATGCGCAAGTTAAAGGTTAAGGAGTACAAAGAAAAATTTGCAAACCCTTATGTTGCAGCCTCAAAGGGTTACATAGATTCTGTTATAAATCCTGCAGATACCAGAAAGTTTATACTTCAGTCTTTAGACATATCGCAGCATAAAACGGCAGGTATTCCTAAGAAAAAGCATGGTATTCCACCATTTTAATGGTACGAATCTTCTAAAACCAAGAAACTATGGCAGGAGATAAAAGCAAGTTAATAGAAAAGAACCCTCAAAGCCAGCAATTGGAATCTGAGGAGAATGAATTGCATACATTGGGCGAAATCAGCGATGCTGTGGAAGTTTCTCTACCTGCTTCTTCTAAGAAAAAATTTAGAGTGAGTGAGGAGGGATATGAGTACAAAACATATCTGACCAAGAAATTTCTTGAAAGAAAACCATGGAAAGCTCCAGATCCATACAAGGTGGTTTCGCATATACCAGGCTCTGTAATAGAGGTGTTTGTAAAACCGGGTCAGAAGGTAAAGAAGGGGGAGAAGATGATGGTTTATGAAGCGATGAAGATGATGAATGTAATAACTTCTCCTATGGACGGAATAATAAAAGAAGTGAATGTTAAGGTAGGAGAAATACTGCCTAAAGGGGCTTTGCTGATAACCTTTAAAAAATAGTTTGGGGCGGTAGGTTTTGGATAATAGTTAGGAGTAACGGGCATAGTTGGAGTAGCGAGGACGTATGGAGAAAAGTGCCGTGGATAAAAGCACTGTGGATAAGGGTAGGCGGGCAGAAGATATTGCGTGCCGTTGGCTAAAAGAACACGGGCTTGAAATATTGGAGAGGAATTGGAGGTTCCACCATTTGGAGGTTGATGTTATAGCAAAGGGTTCTTTACTTGATGCAAAGGGCCGTGTTATTGTTCATGGCTTTAACGGGCTGCAAACACAGCGGCAGTTCATACATATAGTTGAGGTGCGTTCCAGAAGTGCTTTTCTAAAAAAATCGACCTACTCTAAACATGAAAAAATGTCTTCTCTTGTTGAGCCGCAGATGACAGTTGGGCGGAGTAAGCAGGAGTTCTTGATATCGGCGGCTGATGCTTATGTAAGGATAAACCACATTTCAGAAGAAGTGATTTTTGATATTTTCAGCGTGGAGTTTATAGAGTCTGGCTTCCGAACATCTTTTTTCCCCGATGCATTCACCCCCAAGTGGTGAATTTCAACTGACTTGAACTGAGAACGTGACTCTATAGCAAGATGAACAAAAATGTGAAAATGTTGCGATACTGGGCGAAAGTTGGTATTTTTACATATATTTTCGCCCGCTATCGATGATTTTTCGAGAGAAAGTTGTAGCTTTGCGGCAAAAATAGGGATATATGCAAAACTCAATTATTGGCCGCAAAGCAGAAATCGCTCTGTTGGAAAAGTATATGACTTCCAACCATTCAGAGTTCATAGCCATCTATGGACGCAGGCGTGTGGGCAAGACATTCCTTATACGTCAGTATTTTCAAAATCAATTTGCCTTTGACATGACCGGCATTGTCGAAGGAAAGAAAGCGGAGCAATTGACAGCTTTCAGTCATGCTATGAAACAACATGGCTACAAAGGCAGGAAACCCGCTACATGGTTGGACGCTTTCTTCGCTTTGCGTGGATTGCTGGAGCAAAAGTTGGAACAAGGAAAGCCATGCGTGGTATTTATAGACGAAATACCCTGTCTTGACACTCCGAAATCAGGTTTCGTTCATGCGCTAGGGCATTTTTGGAACAGTTGGGCTGCATGGCAGGCGGAGATAAAACTGATAGTCTGTGGTTCTGCAACTTCATGGATGGTGCGGAATATCATTGACAACCACGGTGGACTGCACGACCGTGTGACTCACGAAATAGCGCTGAAACCCTTTACACTTAGTGAGGCGGAAGAGTATTTTCAGTCCTTTGGTTTCCCTTGGTCGCGGTTGAGTGTATTGCATACTTACATGGCGGTGGGTGGTGTACCTTACTATCTCAGTCTGTTCAATCCTGATGAAAGTCCGGCACAAGGAATTGACCGCCTGTTTTTCTCTGAAAATGGAGAACTACAAAAAGAATACAGGCGGCTGTTTGCTTCTCTGTTCAGGAATCCAGAGCCTTATCTCGCTGTCATCAAACTGCTGGCGGCAAAGCCACTGGGGATGACTCGCGAAGAGATACGTGAACAGCTGGGCGGCAATAACAACGGACATTTGGGCGACCTGTTAACAGACCTTGTCTATTGTGATTTCCTGCGCCGGTATAAGGTAAGGGAGAAAAAGGTGAAGACCAATTCGTCCCTTTACAAGTTGGTGGACTTTTATACATTGTTCTACCATTCGTTTATCGGTAAGGCTTCCATGAACACAAGTTATTGGACACGTCTGCAAGGCACGCCCACAGTGAACACATGGCTCGGACTGGCGTATGAGCGTGTCTGTATGGCCCATGTATCGCAGATAAAGAGAGCCTTGGGTATTGGCAGTGTTGTGACGGAAGCTTATTCATGGCGAAGCAAAAACTCAGAACATCCTGTTCAAATCGACTTGTTGATAGAACGTGCTGACAAGATGATAAATCTCTGTGTGATTAAGTACAGCGAAACAGAATACAGTCTTTCGCAGGAAGAATATTTGAATATTGGACGCAGGGTTGATAGTTTCAGAGCTGCCATACAGACACATTACGGCATCGTCCCTACGCTCATAACCACCTTTGGCCTGTCAAGGGGAATGTACGCAGACTCCATCCACGCCTCGGTGGTTTTGGATGATCTGT
>DFIA01000081.1 GCA_002372015.1 Bacteroidales bacterium UBA3709
CTTGCAATAGGGGTTCGATTCCCCTACCGACTACAAAAATTAAAAACAAAAACAGTATTTATGGCAAATCATAAAAGTGCAGAAAAGCGCGTTCGCCAAACAGCAAAGCGCAAAGAGCATAACCACTATTATGCAAAGACCGCCCGCAATGCCATCAAGGCTCTTAGGGCAACTACAGACAAGAAAGAGGCAGAGGAAAAACTCCCTAAGATGGCTTCCATGTTAGACAAACTTGTAAACAAAGGTATTATTCATAGGAATAAGGCCATTAACCTTAAAAGCGGTCTTGCAAAGCATGTGGCTAAGTTAGAATCTGCTCCTGCAAAGTAGTCAATCTTTCAGGCAAGAGTAAAACTTACCGTCTTGCATGGCAGAATACAAAAACTTCCCGAAAATCGGGAAGTTTTTTATTACTACACTGCCATGGAAAAGAAGCTGACAAACATTCGCAATTGGGAAGAAAGCCAAAGACCCAGAGAAAAATTCCTTCTGAAAGGAGGAGATGCTTTAAGCACAGAAGAATTGCTGGCCATTATAATAGGAAGCGGAACTAAAGACAAAAATGCCATAGAATTATCGAGAGAAATTCTATATGGAGCAGACAACAATCTGAATAATTTATCTCGATTTACCATAGAAGATTTTTGCCGTTTCGGAGGCATAGGCACCTGCAAAGCCGTTTCTCTTATGGCCGTATTTGAATTATCCAAACGCTACCAGATATGTTCCGCCCCAAACCTGCCCCAGATATACTCTTCAGAAGCGGCAGCCAAAATAATGCAGCCTCTGCTCAAAAACCTCTCTCATGAAGAATGTTGGGTTATGTATCTCAACAGAAATAACAGGCTGATTGGCAAAGAAAGGCTAAGTATAGGAGGCATATCCGCCACAGTTCTTGATGTAAAGCTGATTATCAAAAAAGCCATGGCAAAACTATCAAGTGCCATTATTTTAGTTCATAACCACCCAAGCGGAAACCACAAACCGGGCAAAGAAGATATAAGCCAAACAAAAAAGCTGGCAGAAGCCTCTAAAATGTGCGATTTATCCTTATTAGACCATATAATTGTGGCTGGCAACAGTTATTTTTCATTTTCAGACAACGGTGCGTTATAGATATTTTTATCTTTGTACAAGATATACTTGTTGGCAACATATAAAAAACATACTATGAAAATTGTAAATCTCTGCGAGCATAACTCCATTGTGTGCCAATACTTGGCCGAACTTAGAGACAGAAAAATTCAAAAAGACAGTATGCGTTTCCGATACAATATGGAGAGAATTGGAATGTATGCCGCAATGGAAATTAGCAAGAGCCTCAACTATAAAGAAACAGAAATAACAACTCCGCTGGGCATAGCCAAGTGTAAAACATTAGCAGACAAGGTGGTTATAGCCTCTATAATGAGAGCCGGCCTAACCCTGCACAATGGAGTGCTAAAGATTTTTGATAAAGCAGAAAATTCTTTTGTTGCAGCTTATCGCAAGTATGGTAACAACAACAAGTTTCTAATACAAATGGAGTACATCAGCAAACCACCTATTGAGGGCAAGGTGCTAATTCTCACAGATTGTATGATTGCTACAGGCAGCTCTCTAATGTTGGCATACAACAAACTCATAGACGAAGGCGAGCCCCTGCATACCCATATAATTTCTTCCATCTGCAGCGAGGCAGCATTGGCATACCTATCTAAACAGCTGCCACACAAGAGAGTAACGCTGTGGGTTGGAGCTGTTGATGAAGAACTAACCAACAAAGCATACATTATACCGGGGCTCGGCGATGCCGGCGATCTGGCCTACGGAGAAAAATCTGAGAAATAATCCCCTATATTTCTCTTCTCAAACGTGCTATAGGAATATTCAGCTGACTGCGATATTTTGCTATGGTTCTTCTGGATATTTGATAACCTTTGGCTGTTAATAAATCTACCAACTCCTCATCTGTGAGAGGTTTAGACTTGTCTTCCATCTCCACGCTTTGCTGTAAAATTTTCTTGATTTCCCGAGTGGAAACTTCCTCGCCAGAGTCTGTAACCATACCCTCCGAAAAGAAATGTTTTAACGGATATATTCCAAATGGGGTTTGCACATATTTGCTGTTAACCACTCTCGATATAGTGGAAATATCTAAGCCTGCAGCCTCCGCTATATTCCTAAGCACCATTGGTTTTAGTTTAGTATCATCACCATCTAAGAAATACTCCCTCTGAAACTTTACAATTGCATCCATAGTACGCTGCATTGTATCTTGCCTTCTGTTGATAGCCTCTATAAACCATTTGGCACTCTCTACTCTGCTTTTAACAAATGTAGAAGCAGCTTTCTCTTCCTTGGAAGCGGCAGCCTTCTTATCCATATACTTTTCGTACTCTCTACTCACCTTAATTTGAGGAATATTGAACTTAGGCAAAGTTACCACAAGACGGCCTTCTTCTACCTCAAGAATAAAATCCGGCACAATCTGCATCGTCTGATCTGAGTAAGAATCATCTACTTGCCCTCCCGGATGAAGATTTAATTTTCTGATAATATCGTAGGCACCTTTCAGCTGCTCTTCTGTTATAGACAGCTTAGACATTATCTTTTCAAAATGCTTCTTGGTAAATTCGTCGTAAAAGTTCTGCAGAATCTGCTGCGCATGTTCCACCGCCAAAGTACGGTTCTCCTTGGCTTTCAGCTGCAAAAGCAAACATTCTCTTGTATTGCGTGCCCCTACTCCCACAGGATCGAGCTGCTGTATATCGGCAATCAAAATATCCTCCAACTCTTTTTCTGAAGTTTCTATGCCAAGCCTCAAATAAATGTCGTTGACCAAAGAAGCCAGGTCGCGCTTTAGATAACCTGTAGAATCCATGCTGCCTATAATAAAAGAAGCTATGGCTCGGCGTCTCTGATCCATCTTCCGTAAGCCTATCTGGTCTAAAAGAGACTGATATAAACTCTCCTTAACAGAGAATGTGTTGTATTGTGGTTTCTCGTCTTTTCCCCTGTTATTCACATATAATCTATAGGAAGGTATAGTATCGTCTTTAACTTCAGATAATGATATCTTTTTCTGTTCCTGCGGATTATCTTCAGAACGGTTTTCCTCTGGATCTTCCAATACCGGATTCTCCTCTATCTCCTTTTGTATCTTCTGTTCAAGTTCTACAAGAGGAAGTTCCAGAAGCTTTATGGTTTGGATCTGTATAGGTGTTAATGTTTGCACCTGAACAGTAGTCTGCCCCAACCCAATGCCCGTTTTTGATGTTTGTTTTGCCATATATACTTCAAAGATACTATTTTTTTTATTTTTGTCTTGAAAAGGTCTATAAAACAGCAGCAGAATATGGGACCAATTGACTTAAATCAGGTAATTAAGAACAAAAGCCCGAAACTCCACAAGAAACTGCCAAAATTTGCAATTTGGCTACTCGGGAAAATCATTCATATAAAAGAAATAAATCAAGTCTTAGAAGAATCAGGGCATCTGAAAGGGTTAGATTTTGCAGACGCTGTGCTAAAGCACCTGAATGTTACCAACCATGTAGATATACTGCATCCTGAGCTGTTTAATAAGCAAGACCGATACATATTTGTTTCTAACCATCCCTTAGGAGGTTTAGATGGACTCATCATAACTACAGAGCTTAACAGACGAGTGGGACCCGCAAAATTTCTTGTAAACGATATTCTGATGAATATAGAACCGCTGCAAGAAGTATTTGTGCCGGTAAATAACCTTGGTCTTGCCGAAAGTTCTCAAGTAAACGGCGTTAAAGAGTTATATAAGTCTGATTTTCATGTACTTAATTTCCCGGCTGGTGCCTGTTCCAGATTAATCAAAGGGAAAATCCAAGATTTGGAATGGAAAAAAAGTTTTGTAAGGCAAGCCCTAATGAATAACAGAAAAATTGTACCTATGTATTTTTATGGGAAAAATTCCCGCCTGTTTTACTGGAGTTCTAAAATCAGAATGGCCTTAGGCATAAAGAGTTTCATAGAAATGATTTTGCTCCCTCGCGAAATGTTCAGACAGCGCAATAAAACATTCCGGTTAATTGTAGGAGACCCTATTTCACCAGAAGAGATAAAAAACTCCGGAGAAAATACAAAAACATGGTGCGATAAAATCAGACAGATTACATATAGCTATGGAAACGGTTATTAAACCTATAGATAGAGAACTCATCAGAAGAGAGCTTACAGCAGATAAATTTGTAGGCAAAACCCGTAAGGGCGATAACTTTATATTTGAGATAACAGCAGAAGATTCTCCCTTTACAATGAGAGAGATAGGCAGGCTTCGCGAGGTTTCGTTCAGGCTTGGAGGAGGCGGTAGCGGCAAGGCTTGCGATATAGATACTTTTGATACAGACCCACACGATGCCTATAAGCAACTGTTAGTATGGGATAATGAAAATCAAGAAATTATAGGCGGCTATCGTTATATTGTATGCAGCGCTTTAGATACCCAAAAGATGGCCACATCCGAAATTCTGCGGTTTTCGGAGCAGTTCAAAAGAGAGTACCTGCCTTGGACCATAGAGCTTGGCCGCTCTTTCATACAGCCAAATTATCAGAGCGCAAACATCAGAAGAAAGAGCATATTTGCCCTCGATAACCTATGGGATGGACTTGGTGCTTTAGTAGCCAAGTACGAAAACATGAAGTACTTCTTTGGCAAGGTTACAATGTATGTAGGATATAACAAGAGAGCCAGAAACATATTGCTAAACTTTCTGCATCTGTATTTTCCAGATCCTGATAAGTTAGTTACCGCAGAACACCCGATAGATTGTAGCCGCAACGACCCGTACATACATACCCTATTCAACGGTTTAGAATACAAAGAAGCCTGTAAAGTGCTTACTAAAGAGCTTAAAACTTACGGAGAACACATTCCGCCGTTAATAAACTCATACATGAATCTTTCGCCTTCTATGCGAGTATTCGATACTGCTGTAAACAAGTTTTTCGGAGGGGTAGAAGAAACCGGAATACTGATAAAGATATCAGACATCTACCCAGAAAAAATAGATCGGCATGTTGTTCCCATACGTAAATGGGCATTAGAAGCAAAAAGCAAGTGGTGGAAGTTTAAAAAGCATACCAACCTATAATAGACTTAACAACCTTTGCCTGCTTGTGGGTAGGAGACAGTTCGTACAGAATCTTCATGGCATCGCTTTTTGTCCTAAAATCTCCCACATGCACCATAAAGAAGGGCGCCTGATAAGATCTATATACATTCAGCTGCGGATATGAAGATTTCAGAGAACTTGCTATTGAAGAAGATGCGCCTCTGGCATTTTTATTGTTGCTTGAATACACCAAAATCTTATACCCGTATTTTTTATTTCCGGCAGCAGAAGCGTTGTAAGAATCAAAAGCTCTTTTAATATCACTACTCTGTTCCACAGATACATTTCCTTGAACATCTGCATTTAACACAGAAAAAACCGGGTTATTTACAGCCGTTGTATCCTGCCCATAAACAGACAAGGAAAAGAACATCATAACAGCCATTACATAAGTAATTTTTTCCATAGTTCCATCTTTTTTAGGTAAGAGACCGCTTTCTCAACAAAGTTGTGTAAAGGTATATCTTTTTTTACATACGGAATACTCACTATCCCACTCTTTAGAGTAGCACATATCTCCATGGTAAAGTCTCTATCGTCTAATTTCTGGTTACCACCCAACAAAAATTCCGCCAGCCAGATAGCATCTTCCAAAGTTACCCTTACTTTTACCCTGCTCTGCGATACTCCCAACGGCATAGCCTTCAACACATCATGCGTATAAAATGTAGCTATCTTTCTATCTTTCCAATAAACAAAACCCGTAAAGCCTTCTGCCATAACAGACAGGCTTGAAGGATTATCTATGTTTACCAGCAGCACAGCATCTACACTCTTGAAGGAAGAAACATTTAACTCTTCCAGATGAATTTCTTTTACACTAATCTCTTTATAGTTTCTCTTGCAAGAAGTAGAGGCCAGCACTCCCGACAATATAGCCAGAAGAACCGAAATAAAAAGTATTCTAAAATTTATGGCAAACATACTTCAATAGAAATCCTTGCTTGTGCACAAAGTTAAAAATCTTATCTTTGTTTGTCAAACAATGTGCCCCTTTTCGATAAGCTATCTATGAACCTTAAAATCTACATAGAAACATACGGTTGCCAGATGA
>DFIA01000026.1:0-525 GCA_002372015.1 Bacteroidales bacterium UBA3709
AGGTTCACGGAATGAGCCAAAGAGGGGGAGATGTACAGAGTAATCTAAGGCTTTCTTCCAACCCTATTTTCAGCGATTTGATTCCAAAGGGAGAATGTGAGTTAATAATCTCTATGGAACCCATGGAAGCTCTGCGTTATCTCCCCTACCTTAAAAAAGGAGGATGGATTATCACCAATAGCGCACCGTTTGTAAATATCCCGTCCTATCCTGAGTTAGAGAAAGTTGAAGCTGATCTCAAAAAAGAAGCTAACGTAATTTCTTTTGATTCAGATCAGGTGGCAAAAGACTGCGGAGCACCACGTTCCTCTAATATGGCACTTCTTGGTGCTGCTGCCAAGTACATGGAAATCATAGATCCGGAAACATTAAAAGATGGTATTAGAAATGTTTTTGCCCGCAAAGGCGAACAGATAGTGGAAGATAACATTAAAGCATTTGAGGCCGGATTCCAGATAGCAACTAAAAAGTAAGACGTATGAAAAAACCTATCGAGAAAAAAGTGATAGACGAAGTGTTGGCCAA